>VBAN01000349.1 GCA_005882445.1 Candidatus Segetimicrobium genomatis
AAGGCGGTGGAAGGGCGCGAGGTGCTCGAGGCGGCGGCCCTGGCCGATCCGCGCCGTCTGGAAGTGGAGATCGAAACCAAGAACGTCTGGGGGACCCGCATCCCAACGATCACCACGGACAGCGTCCGCCGGACGATCCTGGCCCGCGGCCAGGATCCGGTGGCGGTCACCGCCCGCACCGTTGAGAGCGCCGACCAGTTTGAAGAGGTGTTGGAGGCGGTCCTGGAGGTGGCCAGCACCGAGGTCACGCTGCGGAAGATCGGCGAGGAGATCAAGAAGACCACCCGGCGGGTGAACGCGCTCGAGCAGGTGGTCATCCCCCGCATCCGCGGCGAGATCCGCTTCATCCGGGACGTGCTGGAGCAGCGGGCGCGCGAGGACGTCTTCCGCCTGAAGCGGATCAAGAAGAAGCTGGAGGCCAAGACAAGCGGGGCCGCGTAGGCAGTCCGGTCGGCGTGGACTGCGAGCTCCGGCAGCACACGATTGAAGCGATCCTGGACGCTCCCGGAGTGGTCGTGATGCTGGGGCCCGTGGATGCCGGAAAGACGACCACCGCCACCGATATCGCCGATGCGGCGATCCAGGCAGGATTGCGCACGGTCGTCGTGGACGCCGACCCTGGGCAGTCCGACATCGGGCCTCCCGCCACCGTTGGGCTCGCGGTGGTCCGGCGTCCCGTCCGGGCCATGGACCGGCTGCCGCCGGCCGCGGCCTTCTTCGTTGGGGATACGTCGGTGGAGGGTGTCTACCGCTACGTGGTCGAGGGAACGGTCCGGTCGGTCGCGTGGGCGCGTGACCGGGCCGAGGTCGTGGTCGTGGACACCACGGGCTGGGTCGAAGGCCCTGCCGCCGTCGCCGCCAAGGTGGACAAGCTCCGCCGCATCACCCCGCGGCATGTGATCGCGCTGCAGCGGCACGGAGAGGTTGAACCGATCCTGGCCCGGCTCCCGCCCGGGATCATCGTGCACCGCCTGTGCCCGTCCCCCCGTGTCCGGACCCGCTCGCGGGACGTGCGCCGGGCGACCCGAGCCATGCGGTTTCGCCGGTACTTTGCGCGGGCGCGGCCCCACACGCTGGACCTCACCGCGCTGCCGGCCGGCCGGCCCGTCCTGCACTACGGACGGGAGGTCCCGCAGTCCCGGATGCTGACGGACATCTCCCGGGCCTCGCTGCGCCACCTCCTGGTGGGCCTCGCCGATCGAGAAGGATGGCTCGTGGCGATGGGATCCGTCGTCGGGATGGCACCGACCCGGCAGACTGCCACCGTGGCGGCCCCGGTGCGTTCGCTCGCGGGAGTCCACACCCTTCAGTGGGGGGTGCTCCGGGTGTCCCCCTCCGGACACGAGGAGGGACGTCTGTCGTAGACTAGAAGGACAGGCCGTCGGAAGGACGAGCGCTTTATACGGAAGACGGGGAGGCGGGCGTATGGCACGGATTGGCATCAACGGGTTTGGACGGATCGGCCGGCAGGTGCTCAGAGCAATGATGGAGCGGTACCCCTCCCTCGAGGTCGCCGCCGTGAACGATCTGGCCGATGTGCGGACCAACGCCCACCTCTTCCAGTACGACAGCACCTACGGGCGGTTCCCCGGCACGGTCGAAGCCCAGGACGGGCGGATCGTCATCAACGGCCGGCGCGTCAACGTGCTCTCCGAGCGGGAGCCGGCGAAGCTTCCGTGGCGGGATCAAGGCGTGGACCTCGTGATCGAGTCGACCGGGCGGTTCACGGACGCCAAAAAGGCGGCCGGCCATCTCGACGGCGGCGCCAAGCGCGTGGTGATCAGCGCGCCGGCCACCGGCGAAGACGTGACGGTGAACATGGGCGTCAACCATACCGCCTACGATCCGGGGAAGCACCGGATCGTCAGCAACGGTTCGTGCACCACGAATTGCCTGTCGGTGACCGCCATGGTCCTCAGCCGGGGCTTCGGCATCCGGTCGGGGTTCATGAATACCGTCCACTCCTACACCAACGACCAGGTGATCCTCGATACGGTCCACTCGGATTTGCGGCGCGCCCGCTCGGCCGCGCTCAACATCATTCCCACCACCACCGGAGCGGCCAAGGCGATCTTCCTGGTGCTGCCGGAGCTCAAGGGCAAGCTCAACGGGCTGGCGATGCGCGTGCCCACTCCCACGGTGTCGGTGGTGGATCTGACGGTGACGCTCGAGAAGCCGGCGACCGCCGAGGAGATCAACCGCGCGTACAAGCGCGCCTCGGAGGAAGAGCTGAAGGGGTACCTCGGGTACACCGATGCCCCGCTGGTCTCCATGGACTTCAAAGGCGATCCGCACAGCGGGGTGTTGGATTCGCTGTCCACGATGATCGTGGGCGACATGGTCAAGGTCCTGTCCTGGTACGACAACGAGTGGGGGTACTCGTGCCGGGTGGCGGATCTGGTCGCCTACATGAGCGGCCGCGGGCTGTGAGCAAGAAGACCGTCCGCGACATCGACGTCTCCGGCCGGCGCGTGTTCGTCCGAGTCGACTTCAACGTCCCCATCGATCAGGGACGGATCACGGACGACCACCGCATCACGGCGGCCCTGCCGACGATCGAGTACCTGTGCGACCACGGCGCGGCGGTGATCCTGGCCTCCCACCTGGGCCGGCCGAAGGGACCGGAGCCTTCCCTTCGGATGGATCCCATCGCCCGCCGGCTGGAGGAGCTCCTCCGCCGGCCCGTGCGCAAGCTCGACGACTGCGTGGGGCCTGAGGTCGAGGGGGCGGTCGGGGCGATGCGGCGGGGAGACGTAGTGCTCCTGGAGAACCTCCGGTTTCATCCCGAAGAGGAAGCGAATGATCCGTCGTTTGCCCGCGGGCTCGCCCGGCTGGCCGAAGTCTACGTGAACGACGCCTTTGGGACGGCGCACCGCGCGCACGCCAGCACCGTCGGGGTGGCGAAGCTGCTTCCCGCGGTCGCCGGGCTCTTGATGGAGCGAGAACTGACTTACCTCGGGAAGGTGCTCGAAGCGCCCACCCGGCCGTTGGTCGCCATCCTCGGCGGGAAGAAGGTGGAAGACAAGATCGGGGTCATCCGCAACCTCCTCAGGCTCGCCCAAACGATGCTGATCGGGGGCGGCATGTGCTACACGTTCCTCCGGGCCGCGGGAGGGAAGATCGGCGCGTCGCTCTGCGAAGTCGACAAGCTCGATCTGGCCGGCGAGTTGATGGCCGATGCGCAGCGTCGCGGTGTCCGCCTGCTGCTCCCGGTCGACGTGGTCGCGGCCCAGCGGCCGTCTCCCGACGCCGCGGTCCGGGTGGTCGATGCCCGGGCGATCCCCGACGGGTGGATGGGCCTCGATATCGGGCCCCGGACGGAGGCCGCGTTTGCCGCGCCGATCGCGGCGGCCGGCACCGTCCTCTGGAACGGGCCGATGGGCGTGTTCGAACTGGCGCCGTTCGCGCATGGGACTCAGGCCGTGGCGCGGGCGGTGGCGGAGTCGCCGGCCGAGTCGATCGTGGGCGGCGGCGACACCGCCTCGGCGGTCGAGCAGTTCGGGTACGCGGACAAGATGACCCACATCAGCACCGGCGGCGGCGCCACGCTGGAGTTCATGGAAGGCAAGGTGCTGCCGGGTGTGGCCGTGTTAATGGATCGCTGAGCCGTGCGCACCCCTCTCGTCGCCGCGAACTGGAAGATGCACATGACGGTGGCGCCGGCTCTCAAGTTGGTCGGCGAGATGAAGGCCGCTCTACGGGACCTCCGCGGAGTGGACGTGGTGATCTGTCCTCCGGCCACCGCGCTCGCGGCGGTCGGGCAGGCCCTGGCCGGCACCACCTATCTGCTCGGTGGTCAGACGATGCACTGGGAGCCGCAGGGCGCGTACACCGGAGAGGTGAGCGCGCCGATGCTCGTCGATGTCGGGTGCCGCGCCGTGCTGCTCGGCCACTCGGAGCGGCGGCTTTATTTTGGAGAGACGGACGAAGCGGTGGGACGGAAGGCGCGCGCGGCCTTTGCCCACGGTCTGGTACCGATCGTCTGCGTCGGGGAGAGCCTGCAGGAGCGGCAGGCGGGAAGCGCGGACGGCGTGATCGCCCGGCAGGTGCGCGCCGCGGTGCAGGACGTGGCCCGGCAGGATTTCCCCCGGCTGGTGATTGCCTACGAACCGGTGTGGGCGATCGGCACGGGGCAGACCGCCACGGGGACCGAGGCCAACCGCGTCGCGGGGCTGATCCGGCGTCTGCTGGCGGATTCCAGCGCCCCGGCCGCGCCGGAGATCCGGATCCTGTATGGCGGGAGCGTCAAGCCCGACAACATCCGGGAGTTCTTGGGGCAGGCTGAGATCGATGGTGCGCTCGTTGGGGGCGCGAGCCTGGACGCCCGAACGTTCGCCGCCATCGTCGGGGCGGCGGCCGAAGCCGGCCGCTGAGCGCGTCCTCCACCTTGTGCTGCCCGAGAGGCCTGTGGTACTGTTAAGGCACGATCGACGGAGGTGTTCCAGGTGTCGAACGCGGTGCTGATCCTGCATTTCCTGGTGGCGGTGGCCGTGGTCGGCGTGATCGTGCTCCAGGGGCCCAAGGGGGAAGGCCTGGGCTCGATCGGCGGCGGCGGTGCCCGGCTCTTCCACGGGCCGCGGCCAAGGGAGACGCTGCTCCTCCGCGTGACCTCGACCCTCGCAATCCTGTTTGGTGCGACGTCCCTGTATCTCGTCCTCACTCACTACGGCCGTCTCTTTCCTTAACTCTCTGTGACCCGCGAGCTTCCGCCGCTGTCCTCGATCGAGGACGTTCGGCGCTATGTCGTTGACTCGAAGAATCGCCTGCACAGCGCATCCCACCGGGAGATCCTCGGCGGACTGACCACCGACATCTACTTTGTCCGCACCATCGAGATCCTCAGGTCCCTGGGGCTCGCCGATGTCCCGGTGGCCGCCGAGATCTTTCCGGGCCGCGACGGGATCTGCGTGGGGGTCGAGGAGGTTCGCTATCTCCTCCGCGACAGCGGGGCGAAGATCCAGAGCCTCGCCGAGGGCGAGCGGTTTTCCGCGCGGGAAGTCATCATGCGCAGAGACGGTGCTCCTCGGCATGCTGGCCCAGCCGAGCGGATGGGCCACCGCGGCCCGCGATGTCGTGGCGGCGGCCGGAGAGAAGCCCGCGTACGTCTTCGGCGCGCGCCACGTTCATCCGGCGGTGGCGCCGGTGCTGGAGCGGTCGGCGTTGATCGGGGGGATGCGCGGGGCGGCCTGCATCCTGGGCGCGAAGCTCGCCGGGCAGGAGCCGGTCGGCACGATGCCGCACGCCTTCATCCTGATCGTGGGCGATACGGTGCGCGCGGCAACTGCCTACCATGAACGGATGCCCGCCGGAGTTCCCCGGCTGGTGCTCGTCGACACGTTCACCGACGAGGCGGTGGAGGCCCTGCGCGTCGCCGAGGCCCTTGGCCGGAAGCTCGATGCCATCCGGCTGGACACTCCACGGGAGCGGGGGAGCGTGACGCCGGACCTGGTCCGTGAAGTTCGGGCGAGGCTCACACTGGCCGGTCACGGCAACGTCCAGATTTTCGTCTCCGGCGGGCTGACCCCCGAGCGCATGCAGGCGCTG
>VBAN01000350.1:0-567 GCA_005882445.1 Candidatus Segetimicrobium genomatis
TCCCGATAGGCAGCCGTCCCCTCCCTTGAGCTTAGCCAGCGCTCTATTTGGTGGCCATTCGGATAGAATCCGCCCAATTCAGGCCCTATTGGATGAGACCGCGGATGACAATACGCGTGCGAGCAAAAGAGTCAGTCTTTGCGATCACCGCCAGTGTGCTCATCAGCGCTCAGACCCCTGCAGCGCCGCCGAGCGAGGCTTGCCATAACGCCGAACTGCCTATTCCGAGGACAGCTCCGGGCTCGATGGGAGGTCGGGAGTTCGCACGCCGCGTCGGAGATCTTGAGGGGTCCGCCCGCGATGCCGAAGTGCGCAGGGCGTTACTCGCCGGCAATCTGCCCGAACACCTGCGGCACCTGGCGCCCGTCACCCTCGAGGCTCGCGGCCGGGAGGGTGCCCCGCTAACAGTGACTTTTTGCGTCATGCGCGACTACCTCGCGGTAGGCTCTGATAGTGATTCGTTGATCGTGCCCATGGGACTGGCCACAGCCCTTGACGTCGCCGCCGAGTTTGATTCCGTGCTGCCTACCCCGCGCCTGGTCGATGCGATTTACGAAGCGGCCGACC
>VBAN01000350.1:629-2861 GCA_005882445.1 Candidatus Segetimicrobium genomatis
CGCGCTCACGGCCGGTCACAAGAAAGATCTTGTACTCTCCGATCGGCTCCTGGACTTACCAGGGCGCGTCGCGATCTACGGTTGGCATCGGGCCGCGCGTCACCCGATCCAACCCTTGAGCACGGTGCACGGCGCCCAGTACGCCGACTACAGCCACGGCGTACGGCTTGTAAGCCGGATCATCTATGTGAACGGGGCTGCGCACGAATTTATTGATGCCTTGAGAGATCCCGCCGTGACTCTTCTGCTGGGCGGGGACGGCGCCCGCATCGGGCGCAAGCTTCAGGGCGATTTAGTGAGCGTGTTGCAGCAGCGAAACCCCAAGTGATAATTGGCGTGGCTGTCGGGCGCCAACACACGCGTACCGTGCCAGAAAGGGGCGCGCCACCGGCACCAGTCCTCATGGGCACGATACGTATCGAAGATGAACCAACTGCCCTTCATTTCCGTGTAGCCAAGCGTCTTGCTGCCGCGGCTTGACATCTGATCCGGTGCTATTGGCAGGTTCATATGCTCGGCTGCATTGCCGTTGAGGTCGTATACATCGAGCGGGCTGTGACAGGCCGGAAATGATCCCGCAGGGTAGGTGTTGGAGCCGCACTGGGTCCAGCTTCCGCCGTTACAATCCGCGCTCTTCGTGCTGCCCGTCGCGCAAATGCCTCGCTGGTAGGTGGGTCCATAGCTCCAACGCTGCGACGGCGCATATTGACGATTGTGAGCCAGTCGCATGTTACGTATCGCGACCTCGGGAGCGACGCCTCTTGCCAGCTCAAAGGGATAATCGGGCGCTTCCAGGCGCCCATCGCATGCGCCTTCCCATTCGTGCGCATCGCACAGCCGCTTGCCCTCGGCCGCACACAGCTCGGCGGCTTCCTTGGCCTTCACCCATACCACCGGGTATTCACAGGGAATATCCGGGAACTCAAATTGATCAATGCAGGCGTTGCTGCTCTCGGGACTCTCGTGTGACGGATCGTAGAGCGGTGCCATGAATTTCGCACCGCAGATGCGCTCGAGAGTTGGGTTGCCATACGTGGCGCCGCTTTCCTGCACTCGCGTGCGACACTGTGCCGGCGTCATCGGATGACGCGTGATCGCGGGGTTGCCTTGGCCGATGACTCGAGACCCAGCGAAGATAGAGCGGATCTTGCTCATCTGAGCATCAGTCAGTCCATGCACTTGCTGGAGCTCAAGGAACAGCCGTTGATTCTGCTCGGCGAGCGTGTTCTGTCCGTGTGCGAGAGCGCCCCACTGCAGGCCGAGAAACATGAGGGCCTCCAAGGTCCATGGCGAGGTCATGGTGAGCCCCTCCGGGTGAGGTAAAAGAAGTCCCGATCATCCGGGAAGCTGAGAAAGCGGGGCGCGAGCTCGCCCTGCGACTGCCGATCGAGGACCGCCATCCCCTCGATAAGATGTTCGACCACGCGCTCTTCCCGGCGCATCACATAGAGCGCGAAATAGGTATGTTCCAGCGCATTCATGTCGAGCTGCATCGCGTAGCGACATCCATATGCCTGAAAGACGCGCGCCAGCGCCGAAGGAGTGGCGTCGGAAAAGTACCCGTATATCAGAAAGCGGTGCCCCTGAGCTTCCTGCAGACAGAGCCCCGCCCGGACGGTGCGCAAGTCCTCATTCGCCGATCCGGACCAATTCCCTTCGCCCCAGCGATTCACCCAGACGCCGGGGCTACTTTTTTGTTCGGACGCGTCGTACTCGATGAGCGGCACACCGTTCTGGCGAGCGTCGCGAATCCCCGAGACAAGCGCGCCATCATGCGACGCCCAGGTTTGCAACTGCACCTCACCCGTTGGAGTTGTCCAAACCGTGGCTAGCCCCGGCTGGAGCGTGCTGAAAATGACACCCTCCTCGACAAACCCGTAGTGGCTACCGTGATTGCGTTCGGCGAAGGGTCCGTAACGAAACGCACCATGCTCGCGCTTAAAGCCACCCGCAAACGTGGCCACGGTACGCGAGGCCAGTGCGGGACTGACCATGCCCGTCCGGGCGAGCTGCGCGGCCGTATCGATGCCATCTGGACCGGCCACGCGCGGATCTTGCGCCGCGGGCGGCGCCCGCGGCGACCATCCGAGTCTCGGATGCTCCGTCCCGAGTTCATAGCGCAGATCGAAGCGCTCAAGCTCGAAGGCGACGAGATACACGAGCGCCGCCGACTCCACCGAACCCAAGTCACTGACGCTCGGATTGCGGTCATGCAAAATCGTCGGCGCGATT
>VBAN01000348.1:0-556 GCA_005882445.1 Candidatus Segetimicrobium genomatis
GGTCCACGACCGTCATCTCCTCGTGGAACGACGGGTAGGAGATCACGACCTTGAACATGAACCGGTCGACCTGGGCCTCGGGGAGCGGGTAGGTGCCTTCGCTCTCGATCGGATTCTGGGTCGCCAGCACGAGGAACGGGTCGGGGAGCGTGAACGTCTGCTTGCCGATCGTGACCTGGCGTTCCTGCATCGATTCGAGGAGCGCGGATTGGACCTTCGCGGGCGCCCGATTGATCTCATCCGCCAGCACCAGGTTGGCAAAGACCGGGCCCGTCTCGACCTCGAACGTCCCGCTCTTCTGATTGTAGATTCGTGTCCCAATCAGGTCGGCGGGGACGAGGTCGGGGGTGAACTGGATGCGGCGAAACTGGCAGTCCAGCACCTGCGCCGTCGTCTTGATCGCCAGGGTTTTGGCGAGCCCGGGGACGCCCTCGATCAGGATGTGCCCACGCGAGAGCAGCGCCACCAGGATCCGCTCCAGCATGAGATCCTGCCCCGCGATAATCTTCTTGACCTCGTACAGCACCTTGCGCATGGTGCTGGCGGCTTGCGCAAA
>VBAN01000348.1:563-5607 GCA_005882445.1 Candidatus Segetimicrobium genomatis
ATTATCGGCCACGGCGTCCACCTCGTGTGCAGCATCTATAGAGTTATCGACCAGGCGACCCGACTCCTACCTCCCTCTTAATATCCCTTCTATAGAAGATACCCACTCACGCAATTAACATGCCCATTCCCCACCCACACCGGCCAAACTGTGCGGAGATCGGGGTCATTCCCTGAGGCCCGACCGAGGGGCTGCGGCCCCCGGTGCGGGGACCGCGAGGCGAACCAGGATCCAGGGACTGCGGTCAACCGGCGTCCGGAGCGGGTCCACGGTCGCCGCCTGGAGCAGGAAGCTCACCGGATCGCCCAGGGAGGCCAGCGGTAAGACGACACAAATCCGCGATCCCACGGTCCGCGCGGCCGCCCCGGCCGGCAACGGAAGATCTTGCGGCAACGTCCCCCGCGATGTGAGCGACCGCGGGACGCGAAAGACCAGCGGCAGCCTGGCCATATGCCCGTCCCGGTAGAACAGGCGGAGCTCCAAGCGGTACTGCGCCTCCCGCATGGGCGGGTTCCGCAGCCGCAGCGCGACATAGAGGCGCGTGGAGTCGCGGGCAAGGGCGACGGAGTCGAGCTTGGCGCTCCCCTCGGTGGCGTGGAGCACGGAGCCCCCCGAGGGCATACGGATCAACAGGGGCAGGCGCGCCCAGGCTTCCGGGGTAGCCGGGGCCACCCCCTCCCCTTCCAGCCGCGGCGGCAGGATATGCGGGCGGAGCCCATACAGTTCGTTCCGGCGGACGAAGCTCAGCATGTAGGCCCGCATCAGGTGCACCTGGCTGCGGTACTCGAGGATCGCCAGGCGCTTGGCATCCTCATCGGCCCGCCCGATCGGATACTGGGCCCATCCCGGTCCGGCCGCCGCGAGCTCAGGGGGTGGAGTGAGATAGAGGTCGGGAGCGTATGCCCCGGGCCTCGGCCAGATTCCGTGGTGGACCAGATAGTGCCAGACGCGAACCGTCTTGGTCCACGGCTCCTGCCGGAGCGTGAGCTGCTCGAGCGCGGCGGCGACGAACGCTCCGGCCGCCCAGTGATCGCGATGGGTATCGGCGGGATGGTGGGTCACGATGATGGTCGGTCGCTCCTGCCGGAGCACGCGTTCGACGTCCTCGAGGACGTTCTCGCCGCAGTAGCGCGCCCCCGGCCGGTAGGTCAGCGTGTACGGGGAGAGAGTGCGCCGTGTATACGGCGAGGTGTACGGATGCCGGCAATCCCAGGCGGACCCCCACAAGACGGCGAGCCCACGATCGGGGTATCCGAGGAAGGTGACCTGCGCGGGGGACAGCCCGATACGCCCGGCGGCGGCGAACGCCTCCTGCTGTCGCCGCTGCCCGTATTCGATGAATCGGTTGGGCGTGCTGAACAGAGTGTGAAATCCCACGTCGACGCCCTCGACATAGCCATCGCCGTTGGTAAATGTCACGATGCGCACCCGGGCCCCGGCGGCGATGGCGGCATGGATCAGGCCCCCGGCGCCGAGGACCTCGTCATCCGGATGCGCCCCGAACACCACGAGTGAGTCGTTCCGGGTTAGCCGGAACGCGGCCGCGGAGATGGAGTCGTTGGAGGCGGCCGCCAGCACGGCCGGGGGAGATATCTGATCCATCGCCCGGAGGGGACGGACCGACTGCGCCGCCAAGGCGAGCACCGTGATCAAGGCGGCCGTTTCCAGCACTCGACGCAACATCAGCGCGTTCGCGGAGAGTCCCCTCCCAAAGAAACCTGCACACCAATTCGCAGCTGCCCAAACCCGCCCCTCCCATCCGGGTGCCGGGAGACGATTGGGGCGACCCCGAGGATGCAGGCCTATGGTCTTTCCCCCGCATCGAGCAGCAGGTCCGTGACCAAGTCTCGGACTCTCTGCAATTCACGTTGTTCCGCGACCGACAGCCGCGCCCTATGGTCACCCTGATCCATGACCAGCACCAGCGCGGTGTGCAGCGTCTTCAACTCCTCCATCGTCAGCGCCAGCGGGATTGCGGCGGCCTCTTCGCTCGGGTCCGGGCCGGCCCCGGCTCGGTGGGCCCCATCCTCACCGTCACCTGGGGCCGCGTTGACTTCGCGGCCTCGGTGCTTCTGACAGAGATGCGGCTTGTCCGGATCGGCGAAGATCTGCTCCGGGTGGCGGACACCGTATCCCGCCTCCACCAACCTCCACTTGCCGTTGGGGGCGTTGGTCCACGCCAGGCCGGCGCTTTTGCCGCAGTACCGGCACGTGGCGTATTTCTTTACCGGCATCAGTTTGCTCGTCATCCCCGTCGCTCTCTGCGCCCGTTCGAGTCGATCCGGCGCCTTCAGGCGTTCCCTGAGCTTCTAATGCCCACCTCGGCCGGTTGTCCTGACCCCGCGCCGCCATCCGCCAGACCGACACCTCCGGCCTTCTCCGCGTGTTCCTTGTGCAGTATAGTGCCAGTCTACCCCTCTATTCCCGTTATCCATGTGGTGATCAAAGTAGCAACACTCCTCATCGCGGTGTTCAGGTTCGTCCTAAAATGCGAGGCCGCCTGACTGTCGGCTTGGTCGCTTATCCCGCGAATCTCGATGAACGGAACACCGCTAAATGGCGAACTGGACCTTACCAAGCCCCCCGTTCGCCACGGTGACACCCAGGGTATCGAATTGCACAACTGGAAGCCTGCCGAGGATCCCGGACTTTGCCTGGAACCCAACCGCTGTGAAACCTTGCAGGAAGAAATCAGTCTCTTTTTCGGTCGGAACAACGATCAGTCTTTTCATGATGGCAGTAGGGGGGATCGATATCGTCCTCCGCTTTCTTTCCTCAATCGGCTTGATCGGGTGTCTGGGGGTGTACTTCTGCTTTTTCGACGGAAACTCGACCGAAAACCTCTGTTGGAATCGTGCGGAAACCCTTGCCCTGCTTGGGTTTGGTCGGGGCGCCCGGACTTGAACCGGGGACCTTCTGCTCCCAAAGCAGACGCGCTACCAAGCTGCGCTACGCCCCGAACGCCTCGATGCTATCATGCGCACCGCCCTTCTGCAAGGAACCTGGCTACAGACCGGTGAATGTGGCGAGGCCTCCCATCTCGCACGCACGGAGCGCCGAAGTGCCTCACGACCCGCTCACCCCGTCGGAACACCTTGCCCGGTTGGCCGAAGGCTACCTCACCTCCTTGTATGATACCTACCCGACAACGGCCGCCTCCCTGGGACTGCACGATTACGATGGCCGGATCCCGGACATCCGGGACGTCGCCCGCGCCGGAAGGGTCGCCGCCCTTCGTGCGTTCCGAACGCAGCTGGCCGGCATTCCACCTCAATTACTCGACGTCGAAGACGCGCACGACCACACGCTCCTCTCCCTCGCGCTCGACGAGGAGCTGTTTGAGCTGGAACAACTTCGGGAGTTCGAGCGCAACCCGATGGCGTTCTCCGGCCCGCTCGACGTCAGCGGCTACATCAAACGTAACTACGCGCCGCTCCCCCGGCGGGTCGTGGCTCTGTGCGAGCACCTGAGGCAGGTTCCCGATTACCTCGCGGCCGCCCGAGAGGCGCTGCGGGAACCCGTTCCCCTGCCGTTTCTGGAGACGGCGCTGGAAGTGTACGCCGGGACGGTCCTGTTCCAAGAAGAGGATCTGGTGCGGGCGGTCCGGCCGGTGGGTCCGGGCCCGTTGTGGACGGCATTCGAGCGCGCAAACACCGAAGCGATCGCGGCGCTTCGGCGATTCACCGCATACCTGGAAGCTGAGATCCGGCCGAGGGCCACGCAAGAGTTCGCGATCGGCGAGGCCCATTTTCAAACGATGTTGAGCCTGGGCGAGATGATCGACCTGCCTGTGGAACGGCTGCTCGAGATCGGCCGCGATGATCTGTCGCGCAACCAGGCGGTGCTCCGGGAGACGGCAAAGAGGATCGACCCGGGAGCCGACGTGCGCGGGGTCATGTCGCAGCAGGCGAAGGACCACCCCCCCGCTGAGCGGCTCATCCCGGAAGCCGAGCGGCTCCTCGAAGAACTCAAACAGTTTGTGGAGTCGCGCCGGCTGGTGTCAATCCCGTCCGCTGTCCGCCCCCGCGTCGAAGAGACCCCTCCCTTCGCCCGCTGGGCGTTCGCCATGATGGACACTTCGGGTCCCTTTGAAACCGCCGGCGAATCGTTCTACTATGTCACGCCGCCCGAGCCGGGATGGACACCTGAGCAGAAGGAGGAATGGCTGCGGAAATTCGATTACGCGACGCTGCGGGATGTCGGGATCCACGAAGTGTACCCGGGGCACTACGTGCACTTCCTGCACGTGAAAGAGATCCCGCGGTCGCTCCGCAGGGTCCTGACGAGCTACTCATTTGTCGAAGGCTGGGCGCACTACTGCGAGGAGATGTTGGTGGAGGAGGGGTACGGCCGGGACGATCCCGGCTTTCGGATCGCCCAGTGCTCAGAAGCGCTCCTGAGAGACGTTCGGTTTCTTGTCGCGATTGAGATGCACACCCGGAACATGTCCAAAGATACCGCCGCGCGCATGTTCGTCGAATCGGCCTACCTGGATCCCCTGCCGGCCGAACGGGAGGCGGCGCGGGGCACGTTCGATCCCGGGTACCTGAATTACACGCTCGGGAAACTGATGATTCGCAAACTCCGCGACGACCTGCGCCGGCGGGGGGCCGGCTTCTCGCTGCGGGCCTTCCACGACGGGCTGCTGAAGTTGGGCGCCCCGCCCATCCCTCTTATCCGCCGCCGGCTGTTGGCGACGGAATCCGGCGCCCTCTAGAAACTGCGTTCAGCTCTCCGCGGGGTCCTGCGGCGCTGGGGGCGTCCCGGCCGGGGGCGTCCCCTCCGGGGGATTCCCACCGCTCCCACCGGCGGCCAGCGCGGCCTTGATGGCTTCGGCCCTGGCCTGCGCCGGGGCCTGTCCCGCGGGCGCGGCGCCGGGAGAGGACGCGCCTCCCGCTGCCGCCCCGGCTGGCTGCCCGGGGACGGCGGGCTTGGCTGGGGGGACGGCCGGCTTCGCCGGGGCCTTCGGGGGTATCTTCTGGCCGAGAAACTCCTGGCGTAGGTACTGCCCAACCGCGGTGTGGATCCGCTCGCGCGCCTCGGC
>VBAN01000070.1 GCA_005882445.1 Candidatus Segetimicrobium genomatis
GCCTGATGTGTTGCGGGCGCAACAGCGCCGGGGATCTGGGTTTGATATCATCCGGCCGATGATCTCCGCCCCTGTGCTCCTCCCGACAGCCTCTACGCGCGGAGGTGGATGTGGATGAAACGCAAATCCGTCCTGCTCAGCCTGACCATCGCGTTCGGCCTGGGTGCGGTGCTCGCCCGCTTCTCTGGCGGGTCTCCCTTTAATCTCGCGGCCACGGCACAGGCCCCTCCCCTGGGGGCGTTCGATCGCGTGGTCAACCAGAATACGCAGCGCATGATCGAGGAGGGGAGACGGATCTTCCGCTTCGATACGTTTGGGGACGCCGCCTTCTGGGGCGACACGCTGCAGCTCCATCGGGCGATCGAACGTGGAAGGTTTGGAGGTGTGGGCCCGGGCGTCAGCCCGAAAACCGCGCTGGCCGTGGGGTTGAAGGTGGACATGGATGCCCTTCCGCCTGCCCTGGTGGACCAGATCAAGGCGGGGAACGTCGATCTCGACGATCCGGCGACGACGCTCGCGCTTCTTCAATGCAGACGGCAGCCTTCGGTCGATGGGCGTGCAATGCGCCCTCTGCCATGCCACGGTCGATGACGCGTTCGCTCCCGGGATTGGGCATCGCCTCGACGGCTGGCCCAACCGCGATCTGAACGTCGGGGCCATTGTGGCGCTCGCGCCGAATCTCAAGGTGATCGCCGACCTGCTGGGCGTCGATACGCCCACGGTGGTGAAGGTGCTCAAGAGCTGGGGACCCGGGAAATACGACGCCGAGCTCCTCCAGGACGGCAAGGCGTTCCGTCCGGACGGCAAGTCCGCGGCCACCCTGCTGCCGGCCGCGTTCGGCCTGGCGGGCGTCAACCTGGCCACGTACACAGGATGGGGCACGGTCACGTACTGGAACGCCTATGTGGCCAACACCCAGATGCATGGGATGGGGACCTTCTTCGACCCGCGGCTCGGCAATGCGCGGCAGTTCCCTATCGCGGCGAAGACCCATTCTGCCGCGAAGCGAGATACGCCCGACGAGATCACCTCGAAGCTGGCCGCCCTGCACTTCTATCAACTGGCCATCCCGGCTCCGACCCCCCCCGAGGGGTCCTTCGACAAGGCCGCGGCGGCGCGGGGACAGACGCTCTTCGAGGGCAAGGCGCAGTGCGCCGGCTGTCACGTCCCGCCGCTCTACACCGAGCCGGGGTACAACATGCACACCGCGGCCGAGATGGGCATCGACGACTTCCAGGCGGGCCGGTCGCCCGACAACCGGTACCGAACCACGCCGCTGCGCGGACTGTGGGCGCGTCAGAAGGGCGGGTTCTTCCACGACGGCCGGTTCCCCACGCTGCGGGCCGTGGTCGAGCACTACAACAGGGTGTTCAACAGGCGCCTGACGGATTACGAGATCGCTGATCTGGTCGAATTCCTGAAGTCATTGTAGCCGTGCCGGTCCGGGCTCGCGCCAGTCCCCGGGGCGCAGGTGCAGGCCCCGGCGGACGGGAACCCTCGGTGTGACGGCGTATCTGTCCACCGGAGGGCGATGATGGCGCAGCCGGCGCGGGTCAAATACCTCATTATCGGCGGGGGCATGACCGCCGATGCCGCGATCGGGGGGATTCGCCAGACGGATCCGTCGGGAGCCATCGGGCTCATCGGAGCCGACCCGCACCCGCCGTACAACCGCCCGCCCCTCTCCAAGGCCCTGTGGAAGGGAAAACCGCTGGACACCGTCTGGCGCCGCACGGACCGCCGGGGGGTCGATCTCTACCTCGGGCGGACGGCCGTGGCGCTCGACCCCGGGCGAAAGCAGGTCACCGACGATCAGGGGACGATCTACACGTGGGAGAAACTGCTCCTGGCGACGGGTGGCACTCCCCGGCGCCTCGGCTTTGGAGGCGATCGCGTCATCTACTTCCGGACGCTCGACGACTACACGCGCCTCCGCGCGCTCACCGAGCAGGGCGGCTCGGAGATCGCGGCGGCGCTGGCCATGAACAACAAGGATGTCGTGATGCTGTTCCCCGATGAAGGGATCGGCGGCCGCCGCTATCCGCGCGATCTGTCGATGTTCCTCAACGATTTCTACCGGGAGAAGGGCGTGGACGTGCGGGCCGGAGAGCGGATCGTCGGGCTGGAGGAGAACGGGACGAAGACCGTGCTGAAGACGCAGAGCGGCCGGGAGATGATCGTGGACGGGGTGGTGGCCGGACTGGGGATCGAGCCGAACACGGAGGTGGCCAGCGCCGCGGGGCTGGAGATCCGGGACGGCATCATTGTCGATGAAACCCTCCGCACGCGCCATCCCGATATCCACGCGGCCGGCGACGTGGCGGCATTCCACAACCCTGCGCTGGGCAGGCGGATTCGCGTGGAGCACGAGGACAACGCGAATACGATGGGGCGGGCGGCAGGGGAGGCCATGGCCGGGGAGGGGAAACCGTACCACCACCTGCCGTATTTCTATTCCGATCTCTTCGAGCTGGGGTATGAAGCGGTGGGCGACCTGGACGCGCGCCTCGAGACGGTCGCCGACTGGAAGCAGCCCTTCCGTGAGGGCGTCGTCTACTACCTGCAGCGCGGTCGGGTGCGAGGAGTCCTGCTGTGGAACACCTGGGACCAGGTGGAAGCCGTGCGGCGGGTGATCGCGGATCCCGGACCGTTCCGCGGCGAGGACCTGAGAGGGCGGCTGCCCGAAAAGGCATGAACACCCGGGGGGTGGGAGCATGGCCATGACGAAGGTGGCGAGCGTTGGAGACGTACCGTCCGGCGCGGGGAAGGTGGTGCAGGCGGGGAACACGGCGCTGGCGCTCTTCAATATCGGCGGCAAGTTCTATGCGCTGGACAACCGGTGCGCCCGCGTGGGCGGGCCGCTGGGTCAGGGCAAGGTGGAGGGGACGCGGGTCACCTGCCCCTGGCACGGCAGCATCTTCGATGTCACTACCGGCGCGGTGGTCGGGCCTCCCGCGCGCCGGCCGGTGGCGACGTTTCGCGTAAAGGTGGAGGGGAACGAGGTGTTCGTCGAGCTTCCCGGTTGATCAGGCCCTGAGGGCCGGAGGTGAACGAGGCCGTGTGTTACAACTGCGGATGCAACATGCCCGATAACCCGATGGGAATGGGACACGCTGGTGCCG
>VBAN01000002.1 GCA_005882445.1 Candidatus Segetimicrobium genomatis
TGACCGTGCTGGCGGCATTCACGATCGCGGTGGACCTGCTGGTCACCCTGGTCGAGCGGCGGCTGCTCGCGTGGAAGCCGGCGGCCGCGCACGCGGAGAGAGCCTAGGGGAGGTGTGGGGATGCGGAGAGGATTCGCGGCCGCGGCCGGGATCGCCGCGCTGCTGCTGGCGCTGACCGGGAGCGGACGCGCGCAGGTCGAGACGCCGAAACTGACCGTGGCGGTGGGCGGTCAGGCGCTGTACATCTATCTGCCGCTGACGCTGGCGCAGCAACTGGGCTATTTCAAGGACGCGGGGGTCGATGTCGACATCGTGGACGTCGCCGGGGGCGCCCGGGCGCTTGAAGCGCTGCTGGGAGGCAGCGCGAGCGTGGTGTGCGGGTTTATCGACCACACGATCGAGATGCAGGCCCAGGGCAAGAGCATCAGGATGTTCGTCCTCTACGACCGGTACCCGGGACTGGTGCTGGCGGTGACGAAGGCCGGGCAGGCGAAAGGGATCAAGACCATCGCGGACCTGCGGGGCGCCAAGATCGGGGTGACGGCGCCGGGCAGCAGCACCCACTTCTTCGCCCAGTACCTCCTGGCCAGGAGCGGGGTCCCCGTCGATCAGGAGTCGTACATCGGCATCGGCACCGCCGCCACCGCGGTCGCGGCCGCGCGGCGCGGCGTCGTCGAGGCCCTGGTCAACGTCGACCCGACGATCACGATCCTGACCGAGAGCGGCGACGCGCAGATCCTGGCAGATACCCGGACCACGATCGGTACGCTCCGCGTGTTCGGCGGACCGTACCCGGCCGGCGGCCTCTACGCCACCCCCGCCTTCATCGAGAAGAACCCCAGGACCATCCAGGCGCTGGCCACCGCCTCGGTCAAGGCGCTGCACTGGATCAAGACGCACCCCGCGGAGCAGATCGCCGCGAAGATGCCGGAGCGGTTCTCACAGTCGGACCGCGCGCTGTACGCGGCCTCGCTCAAAGAGAACCTCGAGATGTTCTCGCCGGATGGACGGGTCCCGCTGGCCGGGCTGGAGACGATCGTCAAGGTGCTGTCGTCATTCGACAAAACCGTGGTCGCGAACGCCGTCCGGGTCAACCCGGCCGAGGCGTTCACGAACAGCTTCGTTGATGAGGCGCACAAAGAGCTGAAGTTCTAGACGGCGGGGGCGCGCCGGCGAACGTCGCGCGGGTGGGACCGCGCCACCCCTGCCGCGGGGGACGGTGTCAGCGGGGACGCTCGTTCATCGCCGCGGCGGCCGCCCGCCGCTCGCGCCCGCCCCGCCCGCGCTGCCCCTGGGCCTGGGCCAGCTCGACGCTGCGCTTGAGGGCCTCCATGAGGTCGATCACCTTGCCGGGCGCCGCCGCCTTGGGGGCCTCGACGGTCTGCCCCTCACCCTTGGCCTTGAGCATCGCCAGCAGCTTCTCGCGGTACTCGTCCTTGAACTCCTCGATATTGAATTCCATCGCCAGGTTCTCGATGAGCTGGATCGCCATCTTGCGCTCGTTGGGGTGGACCTTGGTCTGGACGGGAAGCTCCTCCAGCGCTGAGAGCGCCCGCACCTCGTCGCCGTAGTAGAGCGTCTCCATGACCATGGCACCCTCGTAGGGGCGCAGGGCCACCGGATATTCTTTTTCGCGGATCACGACCTGGCCGACCGCGACGCGGTGCACCTCCGCCAACGCATCCCGCAGCAGCAGAAACGCCTTGGCGCCGCCTTCGTCGGGCGCGACATAGTACGAGTGCTCGTAGTAGATCGGATCGATCTCGGAGAGCTGCACGAATCCGGCGATGTTGACGCTGTGGCTGGTGTCGGCGAGCGGGATGCTCTCCAGCTCCTCGTCGGTGACGGTGACGAACTTTCCCTTGCTGGCCTCGTAGCCCCGGACGACGTCCTTCCAGTCAATGACCTTCTCGTGGAAGGGACAGTACCGCTGGTTCTTGATCGGCGTCAGGCACTCCGTGTGGAGGAGACGGAAGCGCACATCCTTCTGCTCCGTGGCGGTGTACAGTTTGACGGGGAAGGTGACGAGGCCGAAGCTGATGTGTCCCCTCCAGTAAGGTCGCACTTGGAATCCCTCCGTTGGCCGGCGAAGCGCACGAATCGAGATAAAAACACCTATTGCTCAGGCCGCACTGCGGCACCGTGGATTGTATACCCGTAGGGTGACGGCTGCAAGCCGTTCCCGGCAGTCAGGCCGTCGCGAGGGCGCCAATCATTGGGCAAACGCGCGTTCGATAGTAGAAGGACACCGCCTGCAACGAGTCATCGCGCGCACGCAAGGTATAAAATCGTGGGGACGCCTATCCGGATGGGTGATGTCCCAGCGCGCCCTCTGCCCCACCGCTCACCAGCTCGGTCACGTGGAGCGCGGCCATCACATCGGTAGACTTCATCGCGCGCAGCGCCTGAAAGGCCTGCTCGTGATACGCGGCCGCCTCCTTGTACTGTCCCTGGCGCCCCGCCAAACGCCCCAGCGCGTGATAGATCGTGACGAGTTCCGGCATCATCCCCGACCGCCGGCAGCGCTGCGCCGCCGCCAGCATCTCCTGCTCGGCCGCCGGCAGATCCCCGCGTTCTGCCGCGAGGACCCCGAGCACGATCCGCGTGCGCGCCTCTTCGTCCGGCTGCCCGACGTCGCGGCTGCGCGCGATCGCCCGGGCCGCATACTCCGCGGCCAGTTGGCGGTCGCCGCACATGACATAAC
>VBAN01000352.1:0-4377 GCA_005882445.1 Candidatus Segetimicrobium genomatis
CGGCGGTCAGCAGCAGCGCCGCGATGATCTTGGGCCGGGGATCCAGCCGGTGCAGGTACGACCCGGTCGGCAGATACTGGCCGATCGTGATGTTGCGGAGCAGTTCGAACTCGCTCACCGCGTCCGCTCCAGCAGCGCCGCGAGGGCGGTCTCGGCCTCATCGAGGGTCAGGGCCTCCCGCACCGGGTAGCCGCGGTCCCGCAGGCGCTGCACGACCTGCGCCGCCTCGGGCGGCGCGAGGCCGGCCGCGGCGAGGCGGGCGGCATCGCCGAAGACCTCGCGCGGAGATCCGGACGCCGACACCGAGCCGTCGTGGAGCACGTAGACCCGATCGCTGAGCCGGGCCACCTCCTCCATGTCGTGGGACACCAGCACCAGCGTCATCCCCTCACGGTCGCGGAGCTCCTCGATCCGCGCCCGCAGGTCGTCCCGCGAACGCGGATCCAATCCCGATGTCGGCTCGTCCAGGACCAGGACGCGCGGCCGCAGAGCGAGCACCCCGGCGAGGGCCGCTTTGCGCAGCTCGCCGCCGCTCAGCGTGAAGGTGTAGCGATCTTTGAAGGTCTCGAAGGACAGCCCCATGGTCTCCATCGCCCACCGAACCCGCTCGCGGATCTCGTGGAACGGAAGGCGCAGCCGGCGGGGGCCGTAGGCAACATCATCGCCGACCAGCCGCTCGAACACCTGGGTCTCCGGCTCTTGAAACGCCAGGCCGACGGCCCGGCGCACCGCCGCGACGTCCGCGCGCGGGCTCCCCAGGTCGTGCCCGGCGACGATCACCCGCCCCCTGGTGGGCCGCATCAGCCCGTTGAAATACTGGATCAGGGTGGACTTGCCGGATCCGGTGTGCCCGATGATGCCCACGACCTCGCCGTCGTTGACCCGCAGCGTGACGCCGCGCAGGGCCGGATGCTCGAAGGGAGTCCCCAGCATGTAGGTGTGCCAGAGGTCCTCGATCTCGATCACAAGGGATGCGGGGACCGGCGGCGGAGACTGCGGCTTCACCGGCCCCGGATCACCGGTCACGGCGGGCCGGGAGGGAGGCGGCCACGGCCTCCACGATCTCGTCCACGGTCAACAGCCCCGCGGGAAATGCCGGGAAGCGCCGGCGCATCCGGCCGGCCAGCGCCGCCGCCGGCGGGACGTCGAGGCCGATCGCGTGCAGCGCCTCCGGATCGGCAAACACCTGGCGGGGCGTCCCCTCCGATCGGACCGCACCGGCGTCGAGGACGATCACCCGATCGGCCGCAGCCGCCTCCTCCATCCGGTGCGTGAGGGACACGACCGCCGTTCCCCGGCGGCGCAACTGCAGAACGACCTGGGCAACCTCGGCCCGCCCCCGTGGGTCGAGCATGGAGGTGGCTTCGTCCAGCACCACACACTCCGGCTGCATCGCGAGCACGCCCGCGATGGCCACGCGCTGCTTCTGCCCGGCCGAGAGCAGGTGCGGAGGCCGATCGCGCGCCTCCCACATGCCGGCGGTCTCCAATGCCTCCCGCACCCGCCGCCGCAGTTCGGTGTGGGGGACGCCGAGGTTCTCCGGGCCAAACGCCACGTCTTCCTCGACGATCGTGGCGACCATCTGGCTCTCGGGGTGCTGAAACACCATGCCGACGGTCTGGCGGATCATTCGCACGCCTGCCGGATCCCGCGTGTCCATCCCGCGGACGAGAACGGTCCCCCGCTGGGGACGCAGCAGCGCGTTCAGATGGCGGGCGAGGGTGGATTTTCCGGAGCCGTTGGGGCCGATGATCGCCAGATGCTCCCCGGCGTGGACGGCCAGCGAGAGTCCCCGGAGGACCCGCGCATCCGGACTAAGGGGGGACGGAACGTTGTAGGAAAATTCGACGGCGTTGCAGACAATCAGCGGGTCAGGCATCAGGCGGTGCGGCCGTCGGCCCCGCGCCGCCGGCGAGCGCGTAGCAGGCGGCCGCGGCAAAAATGCGGCACGCCTCGACGAGATGGTCCACCCGGACGAACTCGTCGATCTGGTGGGGAATCGTCACATCCCCCGGTCCGATCGTCACGATGGGGACCCGCGCCCAGGCGGACAGAAAGGTTCCGTCCGTCGCTCCCGGCACTCCCCGGCGCCGCGGGGGCCGCCCCTGGACGCGGCGGCAGGCCCGCTCGACCGCGCCGACGATCGGCGCGTCCGGGGGCGTCTCCGTCCACGGCCGCTCCTCGATCACCTCGAGTCCGCTCTGACAGCCCGGGATCCCGGCGGCGGCGGCCGCCGCCGCCGCCGCGAGGTCGTTTCGGATCTCCACAGGCTCCTGCCCGGGGACGGTCCGGACATCGAGCGCGACGAGGGCGTCGGCGTGAATGACATTCAGCTGCGCCGGGTCGCCCGCGCGGAGCACCGTGGGCGTCACGCTGGGCTCGCCCAGCAGCGGGTGCCGTCCGTGGCGCCCGATGTAGCGCTCCTCGAGAGCCTGGATCTGCCCGATGAACGCCGCGGCGGCGGGAATGGGGTTGATGCCGCTCCGCGGCATCGCCCCGTGGGCCATTGTCCCCCGGAACCGGGCCATCACGCGCAGCGCGCCTTTCTGCACGAGGCAGACATCGTTGGCCTCGGGCTCGCAGATGATGGCCCCGCAGGCATCCTAGGCCCAGCCGTTGCGAATGAAGGCCTTGACGCCGAGCATCATGCCTTCTTCGTCCGCCACCACCGCCACCCGGATCCGCCCGGGCAGCGCGACACCGGCGTCCCGGATCGCCCGCACCGCCGCGATGGCGGCGGCGACGCCCCCCTTCATGTCGGCGGCCCCTCGCCCGTAGAGCCGCCCGTCAACGACCGCGGCGCCGAAGGGGGGGTACGACCATGCCGCGGCGTCTCCCTCGGTGACGACGTCGCTGTGTCCTTCCAGGATCAGCAGGGGGCCCGCGCCGCGCCCGATCCAGTCGCCGATGACGTTAGGCCGCCCGGGGGCCGCGTCCTCGCAATGCACCTCGAGGCCCAGCCCCCGCAATTCGCCGGCGACCAGGGCGGCGACGGCCGTCTCGTTGGCCTGGGCATCATCGGGTCGAAACACGCTCGGGATCCTGACCAGCCGGCGGGCGAGGTCGAGCGCATACGACTCGTCGATCGCCGCCAGCACCGCGTCCACAACGGACTCGAGCCGCCGCATCCTGCGAGGCTCACCCGCTTTGGGGCCCGCGGCCCGGGGAGCTCACATCGTTCCGGGAGTCAGTATACGTTCGTCTGCCGGGCTCGTCCCGTGTAGTCCCAGAAGACGCTCTTCAGCTCGGTGAAGAACTCCAGGCCCTCCTCGGCCATCTCCCGCCCGCCGACCCCGCTCCACTTGATGCCCCCGAAGGGGATCTGGGCTTCTCCTCCCACCGTGGGCGAATTGACGTGCACCATGCCGGCCTCGATGACGTCGACAAACCGCATGATCGTGTTCGCGTCCGCGGCATAGATCGATGCGGAGAGGCCGTAGCGAACCCCGTTGGTGACGCGCAGCGCCTCGTCGAGTGAGCCGACCTCGATCACCGACAGGACCGGCCCGAAGATCTCCTCCTGCGCGATGCGGGATCCGGGCTGGACGTCCGTAAACACCGTCGGTTCGATAAAGTAGCCCTGCGCAAGGGCGCCGTCGCTCAGGCGCCGACCCCCGCACGCCAGGCGCGCCCCCTCGGCGCGGCCGGCCTCGATGTAGTGCAGGACCGTGGCGAGCTGCTTCGCGTCCACGAGGGGACCCATCCCGACGCCGTCTTCCAGGCCGTTGCCCACGCGGATGGCCCGCGCCCGATCGACGATCGCCTCGACGAGCCGGCGGCTGACATCCCGGTGGACGACGCACAGGCTGGTGGCGGTGCAGCGCTGGCCGGTGCTGCCGAAGGCCCCCTGGACGATCCCCGACGCCGCCAGATCCAGATCGGCATCGGGCATCACCACGACGGCGTTCTTGCCGCCCATCTCGCAGGACACCTTCGCCAGCCGGCGGGCGGCCCGGGCATAGACCTCGCCGCCGATCTCGCAGGAGCCGGTAAACGACACGGCGCGCACCGCGGGGTGGGCGACCAGCGCGTCGCCGACCTCCGAGCCCGGTCCAACCACGAGCGTGAGCACGCCTTTGGGAAGTCCCGCCTCCTCGAGGATCTCGAGGTAACGTTGGGCCACCAGCGGCGTCAGCGATGCGGGCTTGAGGATCACCGCATTCCCCGCCACGAGGGCCGGGGCGACCTTCCAGGCCGGCTCCGCCCAGGGGAAGTTCCAGGGCGTGATGATCGCCACGACCCCCAGGGGCTCCCGCAGGGTAAAGAGCACGGTGGTGGGCATCTCGGACGGCCGCGTTTTGCCGCCGATCCGGAACCCTTCGCCGGCGTACCATTCCAGGAGGTTGATGCCCTTCATCACCTCTCCCCGGGCCTCGC
>VBAN01000352.1:4477-4952 GCA_005882445.1 Candidatus Segetimicrobium genomatis
GCGTCCTGCGCGCGCTCAACCGCCCGCGCCACGTCTTCGGCGGTCTGCTGCGGGACATCGGCCAGGACATCGGAGACATCCGCCGGGTTCGTGTCCAAGATCACCCGGTGGCGGGCGCCTGATCCGGCCTGCGGGCTCGTCCCCGGCTGCGGGAGATCTCGGGTTGTGCTCATCCGGTCCCTCCTCCTGATGCGTGTCGGCCGGTCGCAACCTCCGGCGCGGGCGTTGTTCAGTTCCGCAGAAGCAAAGTCCTGCCGCGCGCGGCGGGCCGGTGGAGGACGCCCCGAGGCGGTGTCTTGGAGAGATCGCCTTCTATGGAGGGCGCCCCGCGGGAAGCGGCGAGAGGGGCATCGCCGTTACCACGTTTTGGGCATAATCGTTTGGGACCCTAGACGAGGGAAGGAGCGCCGGTGCACGGACAATCGCTCGAGGAAGCGCGGGCCACGGGGTTCGCGGCGCCCCCGCCGCGGAAGGC
>VBAN01000003.1 GCA_005882445.1 Candidatus Segetimicrobium genomatis
CTCGGCGATCGTGAGGGCCATCGGCTTTTCGCACAAGACATCACGGCCCGCCGCGAGCGCCTGGATCGTCATCGCGTGGTGAAGGTAGGGCGGTGTGGTGATGCTCACCAGGTCGAGGTCCGAGTGCGCCAGCGCCCGCACGTCGTCGAACGCGTGCGGAATGCCGAACCGGTCGGCCGCGGCGCGGGCGTTCTCCATGCGGCCGCTGGCCACCGCGACCAGGTCCACCCGAGGATGCGCGCGAAATACCGGGATCTGGACCTTGCTGCCGAATCCGGTCCCGACGACACCGACCCGCAACCGAGGTGCCATCCGGGGCATCAGGCTTTCTTCTCTCCGAGGAGGCGCCCGCCTTCACTCCTCCACCAGCGCCCGGGTGATCGCGGCCACCAGGCGCCGTTTCTGCTCCGGCGTCCGGCCCGAGAGCATGTGCACGTGCACGACCGGCATGGTGCGCTCCTCCTGTGTAGCGACGTGGGATCCGGCTCACCCGGCCGCCGCGGCGGCTAGGGATGGGAATGCCGCAAGGATTGGTTCGCCGCCTCCCGCCCGACCGGAAGCATCGCCGATCGGACCCGCACCGCGACCACTCCCGCCAGATACGCCTTCAACAGCTCGAACCAGAAGAACGGGAGGATTCCCACCTGCACGGCGCGAGGCAGCGTGTGGACGACCCCCGAGAGGATCAGTCCAACCGCGCCGAGCCCGTAGATCACGAGGATGCCCGCGACCATCGCCGGGTAGACGTATGTGAGGAAGCTTTTCCTCTCGTGGCCCTGAGCCGCGATGTCCGCGGCCCCGCCCACAACGAGCGCCGCGAGCGGATAGGCCCACAGGTAGCCTCCCGTCGGCCCCATCAGGACGGGCATGCCGCCGTGCAGGCGGGCGAAGACCGGGAGACCCGCCCCGCCGAGCAGGATGTACACGAGCTGGCTCAGGAACGCCCGGCGGGCTCCCAGGATCGCGCCGGCCGCCAGGACCGCAAACACCTGCAGCGTGAACGGGACACTCGTCACAAACGGCAGCGTCAGGCTGATCTGCGCGCACACGGCGGTCAGGGCCGCAAAGAGCGCGACTAGGGTCATGTCTCGCACCGTCATCGAGCCATCTCCTCTCGCTTACCCTGCTCCAGAAACCGGGGAAGCCATTCTTCTTCGAGAATCCGTGTATACAGCCGTCCTTCCAGAAATTCGGGCGTCTCCAGAACGCGCAGGTGCAGGTCCCGGGTGGTTTTGACGCCCTCGATCTGAAGCTCCGCCAGCGCGCGCCGCATTCGGATGACGGCCGCGCTCCGATCCCGGTCCCACACCACCACCTTGCAGAGCAGCGGATCGTAGTACATGCTCACCGGACTGCCGCTGCGCACGCCGCTGTCGACCCGCACGCCGGTCCCCCCGGGGACGGACAGGCGGGAGATGGTCCCCACCGAGGGCAGGAAATTCCGCGTGTAATCCTCCGCGTAGATCCGGCACTCGATGGCATGACCCCGGGGACGGACGTCCTCCTGGTGGAGCGCGAGGCGTTCGCCGGCGGCGATGCGGATTTGTTCGCGCACAATATCCAGGCCCGTCACCATCTCCGTCACGGGGTGCTCAACCTGAATGCGGGTGTTCATCTCCATGAAGTAAAACGCGCCGTCCGGAGCGACCAGGAATTCCAGCGTGCCCGCGCTGCGATACCCCACGGCCTCCGCCAGGCGGACCGCCGCCCCGATGATCGCTTCGCGCCGCGGCGGCGTAAGCGCGGACGAGGGGGTTTCTTCGATCAGTTTTTGGTAGCGCCGCTGCACGGTGCACTCGCGCTCCCCCAGGTGAATCACTACACCGTGGTGGTCGGCAAGCAACTGCACCTCGACGTGTCGCGCCCGAGGAACGTAGCATTCGATGTACACCTCGGCATTCCCGAAACTGTGCTGGGCCAGGCGCTGCGCTGCGACCAGCGCATTGTCGAGCGCCGCCTCGCCGTGGATGATCGCCATGCCGATGCCGCCCCCGCCCGCGACAGGCTTGACGATGACGGGATACCCCAGGCGCCCCGCGACCTGGCGGATCGCCTCGGCGTCCCTGAGGGGCTCACTGCCCTGCGCGACGGGGACACCTGCCTCCGCCGCCGCCCGCCGGGCCGCCACCTTGTCGCCCATCAGGGCGATGACCTCCGGGGGAGGCCCAATGAACACCAGCCCGGCGTCCCTGATCTGCCGCGCGGCCGCCGCATTCTCGGCGAACATCCCGTATCCCGGGTGGATCGCCTCGGCCTCTGCCTGGCGGGCGACCTCCAGGATGCGGGGAAGGTTCAGGTACGAGTCGGCGATTTTCGGGCCGCCGACGTCATGGACTTCATCGGCCATCTCCGCATGGGGCGCGCCCTGGTCCGCCCGCGAAGCAATGGCCACCGTCCGGATCCCCAGTTCCCGGCAGGCCCGGATGATCCGGACGGCGATCTCGCCCCGATTGGCGACCAGCACCTTGCGAAACACCGGCATCCGGTTTAGCGTTGCTCCACTCCTCGCTGACCTTTGTGTCGATCTCTTGCCCGGCTTCCACGAGCACCTCGGAAACCGTGCCGCTGTGCTCGGATGGGATCGGGATCTCCATCTTCATGGACTGGAGCACCGCGATGGGATCCCCCTGCTTGACCTTTGCCCCCTTCTTGACCACGACGTTGGCGACCAGACCGGGGACGGGAGCCACCACCTCGACACGTTTGGCCACGCTGTCACCTCCGCTGGACGATCTGTGCGAGCGGTACGACATCGACTTCGACGGCGCGGAGGGCGTCCCGAATCGCGCGGGCGATCTCGGGGGCATTCGGCGCGTCCCCGTGCACGCAGATGCTGCGGACCGAGAGGGGGAGGTCGGTGCCGTCCGC
>VBAN01000353.1 GCA_005882445.1 Candidatus Segetimicrobium genomatis
CAAACACCTGGTAGAGGATGTGGTTGATCGGATCGAGCTTGATCTCGCCCGCGATGTTTCCCGTGGCGCCGGGCGGCACACCCAGGGCGGCCGGGGCGGTCGCGAGGTCGATGGCGGTCCCAACCGGCAGCCAGGTCATCCCACCGTCTTGCGAACGCAGCACGTCAATGTTCGAGGTCGCCACGTCGTGGAAGGTCATATAGAAGGTGCTGGGACCGTCGGCCACCACCCACTGCCGGTCATCGGCCGGGATCGGAGACGCGACCGGGTTGGTGAAGAACGTCTGGCCGCCGTCGGTGGAGCTCACCACGGTGATGTCTCCCAGCCAGAGACTGGCCACAATCAGCGTGCCGGGGCGTCCCGGCCCGGATGAGCCGATGGCATGATCTTCATCGCCGCCGCCCGGCGCAAGCCCCGTCGGGTTCTGCGCGGAATCGACTTCTCCGAGGAACTGGAAGGCGCAGCCGGAGGTGGTACAGCTCCCGGCCGGCGCCTTCCACATGACGGTGCCGCCCGGGATGCCGTGAATGGCGCCGACGTACACGTTATTGGCGCTGTCGATCTTGATCCCCGGTTCGGTGTCGGCGTTGGTGGAGAGGAGCAGAGAGTTCAGCGGGTTCGCGGGCTCGATCAACCTCTGGTTTTGGCTGAACGAGAAGCCGGGCGCTTGGCCCGTCACCGCCGGCACGCCCATCGCCACAGCGAGGAGAGCGACGATCAAGAACCGCACGGTCGACACCTCACGACCCCCCTCTGTTCGCTCTTGATCGAAGTACCTGGAGTATGGCGCCGTCTGGATGATCCGAGGGATCGGGTATTTACCGGAGAGGATTAGCGAAAAAACCTGTAAGCCTTATCCGAGTAATCATGGAACTTTCATTTAAGGGGAAATATCCAGTGACCACCATGGCCCCGCTGCGGGACGTCCGGCGTGCGCTAGGACCCGGCGCTGTGGACTGGCGGTGCGATGCGGGCGTCGACCTCGCGCGCAAAAAACGCGCAGCCCATGCCGGCGAAGAGCTCACGCGCGCGCCGGAGCACCGGCGAGGCGCGATCCCGCCGTTTGAGCACGAGCAGCGCCTCGCCGTACTTGAGGAGCGCCAGCGCAAGGTCGACCACATATTCCGAAGGCTCGAGTAGCTTCAGGCCCGCCTCGAAGAGCCGCTCCGCTTCCGCCTCACGACCCTGTGATGCGCGTACCCGGGCCAGCGTAACGCCGTGGGTGGCTTTGGCCAGCTGGTCGAAGTCGGAGACCGCCCGCATGGCTTCCTCGGCGTACTCGGCCGCTTGGAGCAGATCGCCCCTCGCCAGCGAAGCCTCCGCCAGCCCGCGGAGGAGCACGGCGGACTCCGATCGGGCGCCGTACTCCGCCCGAAGCGTCCGGGCTCGTTGGAACGCCGCTTCGGCCTCGTCGATTGCTCCCATCCGGAGGTGGTGCATCCCAAGATGACGGTGCGCGCTTGCCGCGCCCATCAGGTCCCCCAGCTCAAGGTAGATCGCGATCGCCTCCTGGTACCGGTCCAACGCCGCAGGCGACTTGCCGGTCAGGTGCGCGACGATGGCCAGGCCCACCACGGCCCCCGCCTCGCTGATGCGCTCATGGGACTGTCTGGCGAGCTGTAGGGCGCCGGCGAGCAGCTGTTCGGCGCGATGGATCTCTCCCGCGTTGACCAGACAGCGGCCGAGCCGCACGCTCGTCCGGGCGACGCCCTGTGCGTTGCTGATTTCCCCATAACGCTGCAGCGCCTGTCGGTACGCCTCCCCGGCGGCGGTCAGTTTGCCGCGCAGGTCCTCGGTGGTGAAGCCGAGCATCTCCAGTGTCTCGGCCTCGCCCTGCCGGTCGCCGAGGGAGCGAAACAGCGTCTCAGCCCGCTGCAGCGCCTCTTCGGCCTCGTGCAGCCGTCCGCGATCGTTCGCGGCGAACGCCCGGTTCAGCCAGGCCCGCGCCAGCAGGTCCTCGCGGCCCGCCGGCGCGGCCATGTCGACCACCCTCTGGGTGTCCTCGAGGACGACGTCGGGCACATCGAGCCACTTGACGACTTCGCACCGGTCCGTGAGGAGTTCGAGGAGGAGGGGGACGTCGGCATCCAGTCCCGCCGAATGCAGGATCCTGAGCGCGCGATCGCAGAGGCGGCGGGCTTCCGGGAGCGTCCAGCGGGCCTTCGCGCGCGCCGACGCTCTGCGGATCGTCTGAATCGCCTTCCGTGCCGTGTCTTGGGCTTCCTCTCCCGTTTCGAATCGATACCGCCACGCATCGTCGTAATGGTGCGCGAGGACCTCGAGGAACTCATCCGCATAGTGCGCGATCCCCTCGAGCCAGCCGGCGAACTTCAGATGTTTCGCGCTGCGCATGGTCTTGGGGAGCGTCCCATACGCGACCTCGGGAATGAGCGCGTGGGTGAATGCATATTCCCGTTCTCCCGCCACCGTGGAACTCGCATGCTCCTCGACCAGGTCCAAGTCCAGCAAGCGCTCGAGCGCCGCCTGTGCCTCGGCTGCCGGCAGGCCCATCGCGGTGATGCTGCCCAGCCAGAAGACCCGCCCCGCGACGGATCCATCCTGGACCACCCGCCTCTCCAACGGCGACAGCAGATCGATCCGGGACAGGATGATGCCGTGGACGGTATCCGGGATGCGGATATCCACCGGATCGCCGCTCCAGCGCCATCCGCCGCCATCGCGTACGAGATGCCGGTTGTCGATGAGCATGCGGAGCGTTTCCCCGATAAAGAACGGATTGCCCTCGGTTTTCGCCTGAATCCGCAGGCGCACGTCGGGAGGGATGGACTCGCCTTTGAGCAGTTCCGTGATGAGCTGGTGGCTCTGCTCGGTCGAGAGGGGGGACAGCGACATCGTGGCATAGTTGCGGACGTGCTGGCCCCAGGTGGGGCGCCGCTCCAGCAACTCGGGGCGCGCGAGACAGAGGATGAGGAGCGGCGCGTCAGTGCCCCGCGCGCCGAGCTGCTCCAACAGGTCCAGCAGGCTCTCTTCCGCCCAGTGCAGGTCCTCGAACAACAGGATCAGCGGCCCGGATTCCGCTTTGGCCTTGAGGAACTTTCTGAGCGATTGGAACAGCGTCGTGCTGGCCGACCCGGCATCGTCGCCCTCGCGCGGGTCGGGCAGGCTGACGCGGCGCTCCGCGGATTCGAGCGCCAGCAGCACCCCCAACCCCGCGGCGACGGCCCGGCTGTCCTCCGGGCCGAGCCGCGGCGCACAGACACGGTCCACCGCCGCCGACAGTTTCTCGGCGACGACCGCCGGGGAGTCGCTCTGTGAAATCTGACACTCCTGCTCCAACATTTCGGCCAGCGGCCAGAAGGTCAATCCGTCGCCGTAGGCCGGACAGCGCCCGCGCAGGATCGTGGGCGGCGTGCGCCCCCGGGAGACGGCGTCGAGCACCTCTTCCGCGAGACGCGTCTTCCCGATCCCGGCGGGCCCGATCAGCGCGACCAGGTGGTGCTGGCGGTTTTCGAGGGTGTGCCGGTACATCGCGAGGAGCACCTGCACTTCGTCGGCGCGCCCCAGCAGGGGGGCGCTGAGGCGTTTGATCTGGGCGCCGTCGATGACGCGGAAGACCTGCCAGCGAGGCCGGTTGGCGAAGTCCCCCGTCTTGGGGGCCGCCAGCGGGCCTGCTGGAGCCGGGCGGCAAAGTTCACGGTTTCCCCGGTGACCATGGATTCCCCGACGGGCGCGGCCGTCGGGTCGGCGATGACCTCCCCTGTGCTGACGCCGATGCGGATGTGCACCTCGCCGATCTTCGTCCGCAGCGCGGCCATGCGCCGCTGCATCGCGACCGCGGCCCGCACCGCCCGCTGCGGGTCGTCCTCATGCGCCTGCGGGAGGCCGAAGACGGCCATGATCGCGTCACCAACGAATTTTTCCACGGTGCCGCCGTGCCGGGACGCTTCCTCGCGCATGGCCGACGAGAACTCGCCGAGGATCCCGCGCATCGGCTCGGGATCCATCCGGCTCGCCAGGGACGTCGATCCGACGATATCCGCGAAGACGACGCTGACGAGGCGTCGTTCGGTTGTTTCCGCCCCGGCGAGCGACGTGCCGCAGGTCAGACAATAGCCCGCGCCGAGGGGATTCTCCGTTCCGCAGGTCCCGCACGCCTGCGAAAGCCGCGCGCCGCACGCCATGCAAAACCGCGCGTCGGATGGGTTCGCCCTGCCGCATCTCGGACACGTCACCATGGTAGGTCCCGTCGGGATGATTCGACAGTCCCGGGCGGAGTCCGTCTCCCCTCCCGGCCGGCTCAACGCGGATGCGCCGGGCTCATTTTACCCGCGAAGGTTAAGGGGCATCGCAGCATGCCGGATCCAAGGCCAGGAGAGCCGGCTCCGGGACCTGCGCCCGGTGCGCCGATTGCGCCGAAGGCCGGGGGCTGGGCTGCGTCCGGCTGGTGATCATCAACGCCACGCCGGAGAGAATGACCCCCATCGCCCAGACCGTGCGCTGCGTGACGGGCTCGCCGAGCAGCCCCCATCCGACCAGGACCGCCACCACCGGCGCCGCGTAGGCCACGGTCGATGCCACCGCGATCGGGAATTCTTCAAGGAGCCAGATGTAGATCACGAACCCGAACAGACTGCTGAAGAACGTCAGATAGGCCAGGGCCATCCCCGCCCGCCACGTCCAGTGGATGCGAGAGACTTCGCCGGCAGCAAGCGCCGCCACGAGCAGGACGGCGCCGGATGCGAGCATCTGGAGACTCGCCGACACCACCGCGCGCTTCGGGAGCGAGACCCGGGGAGCGTAGACTGAACCGACCGCCCACAGGACGGCCGCCGCGAGGGCTGCCCCCGTTCCGAGGGGATTGAGATGCTCTGTCCCAACGGGCCGGAGGAGCAGGACCATCCCCACGAGACCGAAAACGAGGCCGGCTGCCGTCCCCCACGAGACCTCTTCGTGCAGCACGCCGCGGCTGATCAGCACGGCCCATACGGGGGCGGTCGAGACGAGGAGCGCCGCGATCCCCGACGGCAGAAACTGCTCGGCGAAGGCGACCCCGCCGATGCCTCCCACGATCACCATGCCGCCGATGAAGAGGGCGCTCTTCCACTGCTCCACCGTCGGACGTTCGCCGGACCGGCCTTCGCGCCGCATCGCCCATGTGTACAGGATCGTGCCCGCGACGGTCCACCGGATCGCCAGCGCCAGGAAGGGCGGCATGGCCTCCAGCACGATCTTGATGGCCGCA
>VBAN01000354.1 GCA_005882445.1 Candidatus Segetimicrobium genomatis
GGAGAAGTCGACGACGAGGCGCTCCGGGGCGTGCTGCGCGAAGGTGGTGGGATGGAGCGGGCCCGTCCCGTCGATGGCGACCTCGAGGCCCGCATCGGTCCCGCGCCAGGAGATTCCGGTGATCTGCGGGCTGATCAGGAGGAGCCCGCTGCCCGGATCGTAGGCGGTGGCATCCCCGAGCGTCTCGAAGACCCATTGGACCGGGATGAGCACCCTGTCCAGCACGGCCACCAGCGGGATCGGGACCGGCCGGCTCTCGCCGTTCACCGTGGCGTAGGGGTCTCCGGCGCGCAGCTCCATGTCGTCGCCCGCGGGACCCACGAGCTTCAGTGTGCGCGCCCGGCCGTCCCACGTAGCGCGGATGCCCAGCGGGCCGAATAGCCGCTGGTACGGGACCATCAGGATGTTGTCTTGGATGACGGCAGCGCCGGGGAGGTGGATGGTTTCGCCGTTCGCGACGATCTGGAGGCTGCGGACCTGGGTGGTGCCCTGGCCTGCGGCGTTCTGCGGCTGGGGCCCCACCATCATCAGGACGAGCCCGATGAGGCTCGCAGTCAGCCTGCGGACCGGGGGAGACGCCTGCACGATCACTGCCACCTCGAATGCTGCGTCGACTGCTACGACGTCTGCTCGCCGGATCTGGTTCTGGGGCCGCCCGGTCAGGCGCCCGCGTGCTAATCGCTACTACGCGAGGGCGGGGCAAAATCCTCCTATGTTATAATGGGGCCCGAACCCGGATCCCGGCCGCCGGCGTCCGACGGGAGGGGTCATCATTCCGAGTGAATCCATCGAGTCGGGACCGATGCCTGCGGGTCCCGCCGGGCTGCCGCCCCGGACCGGGCGGATGTGGGCGCAGGCGGTTCGTCCCTTCTCGTTGACGGCGTCGATCGTCCCGGTGATGCTCGGGTCCGCGGTCGCGGCCGCGCAGGGGATGTTCACGCCGGGGCTGCTGGTTCTCGCCCTGCTCGGGGCCGTGGCGATCCAAGGCGCCGCGAACCTGTTCAGCGACTACTTTGATTACCGCGGGGGGTATGACACGCCCGAGTCCTTCGGCAGCAGCGGCGTGCTCATCCGCGGGATCCTCCAACCCAGCGAGGTCTTCCTGGCCGGCCTCGCGCTCATGGCCGCAAGCGTGGCGATCGGGTTGTACCTCACGGCAGTGCGGGGGACGCCGATCCTCGTCCTGGGGATCCTGGGCGCGTTCGGCGCGTACTTCTATTCAGGCCGCCCGATCGCCTACAAGTACCATGCGCTGGGAGATCTGGCGATCTTTCTGCTGTTCGGCCCGCTCATGGTGCTCGGCGCCTACTATGTGCAGGCGCGGGTGGTCGAACTGGTGCCGATGCTGTATGCCCTCCCGGTGGGCTGCCTGGTCACCGCCATCCTGCACGTGAACAATATCCGGGACATTCCGTTCGATGGTCGCGGTGGCGGGACGACGGTCGCGCGCGCGCTCGGGCTGGAAGGCGCGAAGGCGCTGCTGTACGCGCTGCTCGTCGCCGCGTACGGCCTGGTGATCGGCGGGGTGCTGGCCGGAACGTTCGTCAGGTGGTCCGCGCTTGCCGTGCTGAGCGCGCCGCTGGCGTGGGGCCTGTTCCGGCAGGTGCAGGCGGCGCGCACCCCGCGCGACCTTGTGCTCCTCGATGTGGCCGCCGCGCGAGTCCACCTCATCTTTGGCCTGCTGCTCGTTGTGGGCGTCCTGCTGCCGCCGGTCTAGCCGGCCAGGAGCTCGACAAACGCGCGCAGGCGTCTGGGCGCCGGTGCCGGCGCCGCGCAGAAGGTGAGCCACGCCGCCGCGAGCCGGCCGAGCAGGTCGAGCCCGACGGCGGCCGGCGGCACGCCCGCAACGTCTTCCCACGCCGGTCCATCGAGCCTGAGCCCGACCTGGTCCGTGTAATCCATCGCCGCTTCGGCGAGCGCCCGCAGGGGACCGCCTCCCGCCCACGGCGCGCCAGTGCTGTCCTCGTACACCGCCGTCAAGATCTTCGCCAGCGCCGCCAGCCCGGCGACGGCCCTCAGCGACAGCCATTGATCCTGCACGCTCGCGGAGGGATCCCACAGCGCCGCCGGCCCGGCGCCGTCGACGGCGGCCGCGGGTCCGGCAAGATCCGGGGGCCCCGCCGCGGCCGGCGCGGTCCACCCGGATCCGGTCATCTCGCCGGCCGCGATCACCCCGACCCACCGCTGGAGGACCGCGGTGCAGGTCGTGAGCGCCCGCAGGATGCCCGCCGAGCCCTCCCCGCCGCGGAACGCCCGATCGCTCACCCGGGCGGCCGCGTCGATGACCTTCGCTTCCAGGTCGGGCAGAGCCAGCCGCGGCAGCCTGACCTCCCGCGCGAACAGGGTCTCCGCCATCAGGCCGACGTCCTCGCGCGTCGTGTACCTGTTGGGCCGCGCCAGGAGCGCGCGCTGCAGCTCACGGCGCATCCGCGGGCCGCGGGTCACGAGGACTTCCACCGCGATCCTCACCGGCGCAAACACACAGAGGAGCCAGATCGCCGTGATGAAGAAGAGATGATCCCGGCCGAAGATCCACAGGCTCGCGAGCGCGCCCGCCAGGCACGCGCCCAGCCATCCCCGGCCGAAGGCGCGCCTGGCCGCGGGCCGGCTCAGCCGCGACAGCGCATACCGGAGGCTCACAGCCCGTCCTTGCACATCGGCGGGTATATGGTACCATACACACTGGCGTAGCGAGGAGGCCGGGCTGCCCAGCATCACTGATACGCGGTTTCAGATGGTGCAATTAGTGTTCCCCGAGGACATCAATCCCCGGGGGACGCTCTATGGCGGTCGGATGATGTACTGGATCGCGACGGCCGGCACCCTCACCGCCTCGCGCTGCGCGCGGGGGCCG
>VBAN01000355.1:0-5383 GCA_005882445.1 Candidatus Segetimicrobium genomatis
ATGATGTCCAGAGCGATGTCTACGTGCAGATCGGGCTGGTGACGCTGATCGGTCTGGCGGCGAAGAACGCGATCCTGATCGTGGAGTTCGCCAAGGACAAGCACGAACAGGAGGGCATGCCGGTCGCCGACGCCGCCCTTGCGGGGGCGCGGCTCCGCCTCCGTCCGATCCTCATGACCTCGCTGTCGTTCATCTTCGGGACGATGCCCCTGGTGTTGGCCTCGGGGGCGGGCGCGAACTCCCGCCATTCCCTGGGGACCGGGGTGGTCGGCGGGATGAGCGTGGCCACGGCCCTGGGCATCTTCTTCATTCCCGTCCTCTATGTGATCTTTGCCGGCACCGGCGGAAGCCGCCGGCGCGCCGGCGGGCAGTCGAGTGCCGGCGCACCACCAGACGGCCCGGTGTCCGCGGATGCCCCCTCCGGGGCTCCAAACCAGGGTGAAGCCAACGGCTAGTCAGTGGTTGCGCAAGAGGTGGGGCGGGCGGCGTGACGCGGCTTGCGGTCTCCGATCCGCGCTACTTGTGCTTTATCCCGCCCGAAAGCCGTCCTAGGAGTCCAAACAGCGTCAGCAGACCACCCAACGTCATCAACCCGAGGGATCCAAAGAACATCATCTGCAGGCCTTCGACTTCCAGTCCCATCTTGGCCATTTGCGCCTGCAACTGCAGCCACTGCGGCATGGTTTCCGCGTATAAGACCAGTCCGCCCATGAGCACGATGATGCCGGCAATCTCCGTCACCAGATCCTGGGACTTCAGCAGGACTTCCCGAAAACGGAACAGGGCCGGTATGAGTGCGACGAGAACCGATACGACTGTATTCCACCCGGTCCAGCCGGGATCCGTCATGGCGCTGCCCCCCGTGAGTCCCACCTTGGTGGCCCGAAACATTCTGTCTTCCCCGAAGGGGCCCCTCGGAGGACATGGCGTCAGGAGGGCTTGAGCCACTCCCGCAGGGGCAGGACGGCGATGCCCGCCGCCTCCAGCATGCCCTTCAGCATTCTGACCGCCTGCTGCGAGGGAGGATGGTCGCCGTGCAGGCAGATCGTGTCCACCCGCATGTCCAGCGCCGCCTGGCCGGCCGTGAGCAGGCGGTGGTCGCGCACCGCGGTGACCGCCCGCCGGCACATCGCCTCGGGGTCGGTCAACATGGCATCCGGCCGGCGCCGGCTGACCAGGGTGCCGTCCGCGTTGTACCCGCGGTCCAGGAAGAACTCGTGCGCCGCCGTCATCCCGGCGGCCACGGCCTGCGCGCGCAGCCGGGAGTGGGGGGTGGCCACGATGATGAGGGCGGGATCGATGCGTTTGACGGCGCCGACGATGGCGGCCGCGGTGCCGTCATCCGCCTCGGCGACATTGTAAAGCGCCCCGTGGGGCTTGACGTGCTGGAGGCGCAGTCCGTGGGCCTCCACCATGCCTTTCACGGCCGCGACCTGGAAGAGGACCAGGTCTTCCACCTCGCGGGACGTCAGATCCATCCGGCGGCGGCCGAAGCCGACGAGGTCGGGATACCCGGGATGCGCCCCAATCGCGATATTGTGGCGCGCCAGCAGCTCGATGGTGGTCCGGATCGTGCCCGGGTCGCTCGCATGAAACCCGCAGGCGATGTGCGCCGATGTCAGGTGCGGGGCGATATCGGCATCTCGCCCCATCGGCCAGGGCCCGAAGGATTCGCCCATGTCGGCCGCGATGTCCACCGAGACCCGTGCCCTCGCCATCCTGTCGCCCCCTCCCGTCGCCGGCTCCCCGGCTTCGATGCGCGCGCAAGGTGTTCCTCCGAGGAAAGGAGGATTTGCCTCCACCGGGTAGAAGGCGGGGCTCGCCCACCGGAACCGCCAGAGGGAGAAGGAAAAGGAGCGCGCGGCATGAGCCATCCGCAGCCGGTCGACAGCATGGTGTACCCGCGGCACTCGGGAGTCGCCACGTTCATGCGATACCCGCACATCCTGGATGCACGCGGCCTGGACCAGGCCATCGTCGGGGTCCCATTCGACACGACCGCCGGCTACCGCCTGGGCGCCCGGCTGGCGCCCCGCGCGATTCGCCACCACTCGAGCCAGGTACGCCTGCACCATCCGATTCACGACGTCACCGTCCACGAAAAGATCCGCATCGCCGACTACGGGGATGCGCGCACGTCGCCCTTCGAGATTGAAAAGACGTTTGACTGGATTACGGAGGAGTTCGACAAGATCCATGCCCACGGATGCAGGACGATCGCGGTGGGGGGCGACCACGGCATCACGTATCCGATCCTGCGGGCGGTGGCCAAACACCACGGCCCGGTCGCCATCGTGCAGGTCGACTCCCACACCGACACCCATGACCTCCAGTTCGGGTACAAACTGACCCACGCGACGCCGTTCCGTCGGGCGCACGAAGCCGGGGTGATCGATCCGAAGAAGGTGATGCAGCTCGGCATCCGCGGCAGCCTGTTCTACCCGGACGATCTGGCGTGGTCCAAAGAACATTACCGGATGGTGCCGATGCACGAGATCCACAGGCGGGGGATGGACGGCGTCGTCGCGGAGATGCGGGAGCTCATCGGGACCGCCCCAGTCTACCTGTCCTTCGACATCGACGGCCTGGACCCGTCGTGCGCCCCGGGGACCGGGGTCCCTGAGATCGGCGGGCTCAGCACCTGGCAGGCGATCCAGATCATTCACGGCCTCGTGGGCCACAACCTCGTGGGCGCGGATGTGGTGGAGGTCTCGCCTCCCTGCGATAGCAACGACATCACCTCGATCGTGGCGGCGCAATTGCTGTTCGAGATCGCCTCGGTGTTCGCCGTGCGCGGGCGGGTTGACCGCCCGGCCCGGTAAGCCGGCCCCCCGCCGCCCGGGATCCATGTCGCCGCCAAAGCCGGTTGTGACCGTGCTCGCCAGCGCGCGCGGGCCGCGGCCCCCCGGGCTCGAGCCTGTGGCGCGGCTGGCGACGATCCGCTACGCGCTGTCGGCCCGGTCGCTCGCCCGCGCCCTCACGGAGACGGAGGTCCTCCTCATCTGGGACTTCCGGTCCGCCAGCCTGCGCGATGCCTGGCCCCAGGCGCGCAGGCTGCGGTGGATCCACGTCGCCAGCGCCGGCGTCGACGCGATCCTGTTCCCCGAACTGGCGTCGAGCCGCGTGATTCTCACGAATGCCCGAGGGGTGTTCGACCAGGCGATCGCCGAGTATGTGCTCGGCCTGGTGCTGGCGTTCGCCAAAGGATTTTGGGAGACGCTCGATCTGCAGCGGCGCCGTGCCTGGCGCCACCGGGAGACCGAGCACGTGCGCGGACAGACGGCGCTCATCGTGGGCGCGGGCGGGATCGGGCGGGCGATCGGCAGGCTGGCCCGCTCCGCCGGCATGCGCGTGGTGGCGGTGGCCCGGACCGCGCGCGCCTCCGACCCGGATCTGGGGCGGGTGGTGGCCGTGGGGGACCTCGGCGCGGTCCTGCGAGAGGCCGATTATGTGATCGTCGCCGCGCCCCTGACATCCGAGACCCGGGGGCTCTTCGGCGCCGCGGCGTTTGCCCGGATGAAGCGGACGGCCCGCCTGATCAACGTCGGCCGGGGAGCGATTATTGATGAAGCCGCGCTGCTGGGGGCGCTCCGCTCCAAGCGCATCGCCGGGGCCGCCCTGGACGTGTTTTCGGTGGAGCCGCTCCCAAAGCGGCATCCCCTCTGGGATCTGCCGGGCGTGCTCGTGTCCCCCCACATGTCCGGCGACTTCGTGGGGTGGGCGCCCGCGCTGTCGGCGCTGTTTGTCGAGAACTACCAGCGCTGGCGGCGCGGCGAGCCCTTGCTCAACGTGGTCGACAAGGCGCTGGGCTATGTGCCCGGGGCGGCGGGCGAATCGAACAACAGGAGGCGTCTCCCATGATCGAGTCCGGCACGCGCATCGCCATCCCCGCCCGGCGGGGAAAAGCGGCTCGAGTCCGGGAGGGGCAAGTGATCAACGTCATCAACACCCACGGCCAGCAGGTCGTGGATACCTGGGCGTTCTCCGCGCGAGACCTGACCGAGTTCATGTCGATGGAGCACAGCCGGGCCGCGATGGGAAAGATCATTCCCGACGTGGGAGATGTCTTCGTGACCAACCGGAGGCGGCCGGTGCTCCAGGTGATTGGCGACACCACGCCGGGGATCCATGATACCCTCATCGCGGCGTGCGATCGGTACCGGTACGAACTGCTCGGCTGCCGGGAATACCACGACAACTGCGCGGACAATCTGGTGGCGGCATTGCGGGAACTCGGGGAGGTCGCCCCGGAGATCCCCTCGCCGCTGAACCTGTTCATGAACATTCCCGTTGCCGGCGGCCGGTATGTGTCATTCCAGCCACCGGTCTGCGCGGCGGGCCAATACATCGCCATGCGGGCCAGCATGGATCTGATCATCGCCTTCTCGGCGTGTCCCCAAGATCTGCTTCCGATCAACGGGGTGGACCGGACACCAACGGAAGCGCACTTCACGGTGATCTGACGCCGGCGGCAGCGCGCCGGCGGGCGTTTGGACGCAGGCTAGTCCCGCGCTCCGAATTGCTTCGCCATTCGCAGGGTGACGCCCCATCCCTCGGGGTTTTGGAGGATTTCCACCCGCTGCATCAACTGGCTGATCAGATACAGTCCCCGCCCGCCGGAATTCGATTCCAGCGACAGGGACCCGGGGACGGCGGGTGGGGCGCCGGCGATTCCCCAATCCCGGACGATCACCGTCAGGCCGGAATCATGGCAGTCGATGGCGACTTCCGCGGGGCCGATCCCGTCCTGGTACGCATGCCGCCGGACGTTCGTCAGCGCTTCGCCAACCGCCAGTTCGATATCGCGCGCATCCTGTTCAGACGCCCCCCTGATGCGGGCCGCCGCATAAAGCAGTTTTCTGGCGAAGCGAATCGCATCAGGGTGCGTGGTAACGTGTAAGGACAATGAGAGCGCCGTGGCCGGACCCCGCCTTTCCCCTTCTCCGCATAAGGCATTCTGCCGCCGCAGCGCAGAAGCCCTGCTGCGGGGGCGCCGCCCGCCGGCGCCTCGGGCCGGGCGCCCGGGGATGCCGCTCGCCCGGCAGGAGACGCCGTTTGCCTCCTTGAAGCCGACACCGCCCAGCCCGCGCTTGCTCTGGCGGCGCGGCTGTTCGCGGGGGGGACCTGACGTGGCCCGCAGCATTTTCCCCATAACCGTGCTGACGAGGGTGCTGCGCGCCGGCGCTCGTGCGCTGGGCGCGTGCGAGCGCACCGCTGCGCCGTCGCGTCTTCCGCGCTACGACCTGCCGCCGATCGGGGGAGGCCGGCAGGACGCGCTGCTGGAGTGTTCAACGGAGGAGACGCCCGAGGCGATGGTGATTCACCCCATCGGGGAACTCGACCACGAGACGGTCGCGATCCTGCGCGTTCCGCTGACGGCGGG
>VBAN01000355.1:5597-7384 GCA_005882445.1 Candidatus Segetimicrobium genomatis
GCCGGAAGCGCGTTCCGCGTTCCGGCTGCCCGCCGCGTCCAGCCTGCGCCGGCTCGCACTGCGGGTGCGGGATCTCGAGGCGGCCGTCTCCTTCTACGCCGACCGCCTGGGGATGCCGGTCTCGGGGCGGGACGGCGGCCGCGTGGTGCTGGCGCCCGCCGGAGGGGCGTTCGCGCTCGACCTCGTGCACGCGCCCCTGGCGCCGGTGCGTCCGCATCCGTCCATCGGGCTCTACCACTTCGCCCTGCTGCTGCCCGATCGCGCTTCCCTCGCCGCGGTGATCCGCCGGCTTCTCGAGGCGAGATGGCGTGCCGACGGCAGCGACCATGGGGTCTCCGAAGCGTTTTACCTCCGGGACCCCGAAGGGAATGGGATCGAGCTCTACCGGGACCGTCCGCGGGAGACCTGGTCGACCGGCTCCGCCGGGATTGAAATGATGACCGCGCCGCTGGACGTGGCCGGCCTGCTCGCGGAGGCGAAGGAGTCGGGCCCGCTCTCGGCGGAGGCGCGGTTCGGCCACATCCACCTGCACGTCGGCGACCTCGCCGAAGGAGAACGCTTCTACGCGGGCGTGTTGGGCATGGACGTCACCCAGCGCTCGTACCCGGGCGCGCTGTTCCTCTCCGTGGGGGGCTACCATCACCATGTGGGCCTCAACACCTGGGCGCAGGGGCGGCGGCCGCCGGACGGTGCAACGGGCCTGATCGGGTACGCCTGGGGCATCCCGGCCGGCACGCTCGCGCAGCTCAGGAGGCATCTGCGGGACCGCGGGGTGCCGTTCGAAGACACCGGGGTCGGGATCGCGGTCACCGATCCCGCCGGCATCGGCATCGACCTGCGCGAGGCCTAGCGCCCGCGTTCCGCGCCACCCGCAATCGCCAGACGTCTAGTGTATTGGCGGCCAGGGCATGAACAGGCATGGGACCGCCCATGGAACCGACGGCGCTCGCCGCAGCGGTGGTGAAGCAGCTGGGTCTGGCCATCAAGGCCTCCGCCCTCTATCCACCCGCACACCCTGGAAACGTCCAGGCCGGCGAGGCGATGCTCAAGGCGCTGCGCGCGTATGCCGAGGCGCACGGCCAGTTTCGGGTGAACATCGGCAAGCACACCCTCTCGGTAAAGGGCAGCGTGATCGAAGGCCGGGGTAACAGCGATCTGGCCTATGCGCTGTACGGCCGCAAGCTCATCCAGGTCACCGTCCTGCCGTCCGTGAGCCAGCAGCAACTCGCCGCGTTTGTCCAGATCCTCGGAATGGACCGCGCCAAACTCGAGGAGGGCGGGGGCGCCCGGCACCAGTTGAAACAATTGGGCGTTGCGGACATTCAGGTGAAAGAGCTGGCCATGGACGCGAACGAGGAGGCTGAGACCCTCGGCATGGACGCGTTCTTCGGCCTGCTGGGGCAGGGACGCTTGAAGCCGCAGGAGCGGGAGAAGATCCTAGACATCCTGCGCGCCGGCCCCGAACAGGCGGGGCGGCTGCTGCAGAACGCCTACGCGCTGTCGGGGAACGTCGGGGGGGGCGGCGGCGGGGACGCACAGGTCCAGCAGGTTTTCCAGGCGATCAAAGGCCTGGAGCGGGTGATCGTGGACGAGCACGTCGCCGACCAGCAGGCCCTCTATGCCAGTCTTGGCGAGGCCGCGCTCCTGCCGGAGGGGCCGGAGGGAGCGCTCGGCCCCCGCCTGGGGCGCGCCCTGCTCGCGGGGGCACGGGACGACCAGGGGACGCAGGTCCTGCTCGACCATCTCTCGAGCGAGCAGCTCGCCAATATCATCCTCAATTCGTTGGG
>VBAN01000356.1 GCA_005882445.1 Candidatus Segetimicrobium genomatis
TTGGCGCACGACACCACGCGGTGACATCCAACCGTTCAGGCGATGCGTGAAACAGGCAGGTTGCCGGATGAGGCCACAGATTGAGTACCCAATATTGCGGGGGCGCAGTCCTACCGGCGTTGTCGCGTCGTTACCCCCGGCATGCTCGATCAGGGGCGCCCGCAAGGCCAATCGAAGCGAAGAGTGGAACAAAGGTAAGGCACGCCCCACGACCTCGTCACTTCCCGGTCCACCGAGGCGGGCGCTTATCGAGGAAGGCGGCCACCCCCTCCTGGAAGTCGCTGCTGTTGTAGCACATGGCGATCAGGTCATGCCCGGGATTCTCCGGCAGCAGGCGGTGGACGACCCGGCGCACGGCCTCCTTGCTGGCGCGCAGCGTGATGGGGGGGGCCTGCGCGATCGCCTCCGCGAGGGCCTGGGTCCTGGCGGCCAGGTCCGCGGCGGCCACGACCTCGTTGACGAGGCCCCAGGCCAGGGCCTCCGCCGCGGCCACGTGGCGGGCGGTATAGATCATCTCTTTCGCGCGCGCGGGGCCGATCAGCGCCACCAGCCGGGCATAGTTGTGCATCGACAGGCAGTTCCCCAGTCGGATGACCGGAACGCCGAACCGCGCATCGTCCGACGCCACCCGGAGGTCGCAGGCCATGGCGACCCCGAGGCCGCCCCCGACGCAGTACCCGCGGATCGACGCCAGCGCCGGCTTGCTGACGACTTCCAGCCGGCCGACGACGCGGTCGATGCGCTCTTCGTAGTCGATGCCGGCCTGCGCATGGCCTCGAAACGCCGGGAACTGGCTGATATCGGTCCCCGAGATAAATGCCCGCTCTCCGCTCCCCCGGACCACCAGGACGTTGATCCGGTCGTCGCGGTCCACCTCCTCGCAGAGCTCGACGAGACGCTCGTACATCGCCCAGGTCATCGCATTCCGCTGGTCCGGCCGGTTGACGGTCAGATAGGCGACCCCCCGCTCGACTTCAAAGAGCATCTCGGTTGACTCCATCTGGGCCACCTCCTCGATTGGCGGACGGGGGCGTTCTGGCGCCCGCCCCGGGCATGCGGAGACCGCTACGGTGCCGGAACTGCGGGAGGGAAACGAACCGGGCTCAGTCCGAAGGGCCACCCGCGGTCGGGCCGTCGGCCGGAACGGAACGTCCGGGGACGGCGGCGTGGATTCTTGAGTTCGCTCGGCCGCGCCGGCCGCCGGGGCCGTCACGACCTGCCGCAGGAGTTCCCCGGCGATATCGCCGATCGTGACGCGGCCCTCGTCGCTCTGGGCGCCGATGTACTCTTTCACGCGCGCGCGCTCACGCTCCCGGGCCAGCCGCCGGAGGCTGAGGATCATGCGGCGCTCATCGGGGCGGATCTCGGTCACCAGGGCTTCGACCGTCTGGCCCACCTCGAGGACGTCGCCGACTTTCTGGACCCGCTTTTCCGCGAGCTCAGAGATGGGGATGAACGCGTCGACCTCCGTGAGGCGGACGAACGCGCCCGAGGCGACGGTCCGGACGACCTTGCCGCTGACGGTCTGTCCGGGACGGTACGTTTCCCCCAGGTGCTGCCACGGATCGGGAAGGATGTGCTTGAGGCCGAG
>VBAN01000071.1 GCA_005882445.1 Candidatus Segetimicrobium genomatis
ACCCGGGCCGCCAGCGCGGCCAGCCTCAAGGCCGCCGCGATGCTGCTGGAAGCCAAGGACAAAGCGATCCAGGCAGTGTTCGACCGGGCCGCCGCGGAGCTCAAACGGATGAGCGAGGACCCGGCCCGCCGGCGGGCCCTGCTGAACACCCTCCTCACGGAGGCCGCCCAAGGGCTCGAGACCCAGGGAGGAACGCTGGACGTGCCGCCGGGCGATGCCGGGATTGCCCAAGAGGTCGCCAAGGCGATGGGCCTGTCCGTCGAGATTCGGGAAACCCCCGAGGTGATCGGCGGCGTGCGGTTGACGACCCGAGACCGGCGGGTCATGGTGGAGAATACCCTGGGCAGCCGGCTCAGCCGGGCCCGCGCCGCCCTGGTCTCCCGCGTTGTGGGGGATTTTTCGTACATCAATGCCCGCGTGAAGGTGATGAAGGCCCGCCTCCTCGCGCAGAGCCGCGTGGAGGAGCTCCTGCAGGCCGCGGACCTCGATGCCCTGATCCAGGCCCTGACGGATACGCCGTATAATCTGGAGCTCCAGGAAGCCCTTAGCCGCTTTCGCGGCGCGCGGGCCGTGGACGAGGCCCTTTCCCAGAACTTCTACCACACCACGCAGCGGATCCTGAGTTTCGCCGACGGGCCGTCCCGCCGCCAGATCGAAGTGGTGCTGCTGCGCTACGATCTGCAAAACATCCGCGCCATCGTCCGAGGCCGGCACACCGGCAAGACCGAAGATGAGATCCTGGCCACGGTCTACCCAGGCGGGGTGCTGAGCGAGGGCAAGCTGCGCGAGTTGCTGCAGCAGCCGGACCTCCGGGCGATCGCCGACACGCTGGTGACGTGGATGCATCCCCTGGGCCGCGCCCTGCGCGAGGGGGTGGATGCGGCGCAGCGGAGCGGTTCGCTGATCGACATCGAACTGGCGCTGGACCGCGCCTACGCCCGGTACGGGCTCCGAGTGTCGGACGGGGAAGGGGACGGCGATGCGACCTTCCGCCGGTTCCTCAGCTCCGAGATCACCGCGACGAACGTGAAGACGGCGCTGAAGCTCCGGCGGATGAAGGAGCTGTCGCGGGAGGAGCGGCAGCGGTTCTTCATCCCCGGTGGGGCGATCTCGCTGGAGCGGTTCCTGACGCTGGCCGATCCACAGTCGAGCCTGGCCGAGGCCGGCGCGCTGCGCCTGTTCGGCGCCGAGCTCAAAGGCACGGAGCAGCTCTCGGAGATGGAGCGGGCGATCGACCGGGCGGCGCTGCGGTGGGCCGCCCAGCTCTACCTCGGCGACCCCCTGGCCCTCGACGTCGTCATCGGCTATCTCACCCGCAAGGCCGCCGAGGTCAGCAACCTGCGCGTCATCGCCCACGCGAAGCTGCTGGGGCTGCCCACCGACCTCGCCCGACAGGAGCTCGTGAGTGTATAAGGTCGCCGTCATCACGGACAGTGAAACCGCGACCGGCTTTCGCCTGGCCGGGGTGGAAGTGCGGGAGGCGGCCGCGCCCGAGGACGCGCTCGGGCTGATCCGCGAGTACGCCGCCGCCGGATACGGGCTGCTCATCGTCAACGAGGATCTGCTGCGGGGCACCGACGATGCCCGCGCGAGGATCCTGCGCGACCGCGACCTGCCGGTGGTCGTGCCGCTGCCCCCGGCGCGCGCAAAATTGGAGTCCGGCGAGGCCTACATCGCGCGGCTGGTGAAGGAGCACATCGGGTTTGCCGTGAAGCTGAAGTAGCAGACTGCGTGGAGCCGCGGGCTCTGGAGAGGACGGATACATGGCAGAAGCGACTGGGGAAATCACCCGCATCTCCGGCCCGGCGGTCATCGCGCGGGGCCTGGCCGGCGCGCGGATGTACGACATCGTCCGCGTCGGCAAAGAGAAGCTGATCGGCGAGATCATCCGCCTCGACGGCGAGACGGCGTTCGTCCAGGTGTACGAGGACACCTCCGGGCTGTACCTCGGCGAGCCGATCGAGTCCACCGGCGCGCCCCTCGCGCTCGAACTCGGCCCCGGCATGCTCAGCAGCATCTACGACGGCATCCAGCGCCCGCTGGACAAGATCCGGGACGCGCAGGGGGACTTCATCTCGCGCGGCGTCATCGTCACCTCACTCGACCGGGGACGGAAGTGGACGTTTGTCCCCAAGGTCAAGCAGGGGGACCGCGTCGGCCCGGGAGACATCCTCGGCGAGGTGCAGGAGTACTCGTACGCGCACCGCGTGATGGTGCCGCCGGATGCCTCCGAGGACGAGGTGGTCGAAATCAGGGGCGGGGATGTGACCGTCACCGATGTCGTGGCCCGGCTGCGCGGTGGCCGGGAACTGCGGATGATGCAGACCTGGCCGGTGCGCATCCCCCGGCCGGCGAAGCGCAAACTGGAGCCGACCGAACTGTTCGTGACCGGCCAGCGGATCCTGGACGTCCTCTTCCCGGTGGCGGTGGGGGGGACCGCGGCGGTGCCCGGGCCCTTCGGCAGCGGGAAGACCGTCGTGCAGCAGACCCTCTCCAAGTGGTCGAACGCCGACATCATCGTGTACGTCGGCTGCGGGGAGCGGGGGAACGAGATGACGGATGTGCTCACCGAGTTCCCCGAACTGGAGGACCCGCGCAACGGCCGGCCGCTGATGGAGCGGACGATCCTCGTCGCCAACACCTCCAACATGCCGGTCGCGGCGCGCGAGGCCAGCATCTACACCGGCGTGACGATGGCGGAGTACTTCCGCGACATGGGCTACCGGGTGGCGCTGATGGCCGACTCTACGAGCCGCTGGGCCGAGGCGCTGCGCGAGATCTCGTCCCGCCTCGAGGAGATGCCGGCGGAGGAGGGCTATCCTCCGTACCTGGCCAGCCGGCTCTCCGCCTTCTACGAGCGGGCCGGCCGGGCGGTGGTGCTCGGCAAGGACGAGCGGGTGGGGGCAGTGACGGTCGTCGGCGCCGTGAGCCCGCCGGGCGGCGACCTCTCGGAGCCGGTGACGCAGAGCACGCTCAGGATCGTGGGCACCTTCTGGTCGCTGGACGCGCAGCTGGCGTACCGCCGGCACTTCCCGGCGATCAACTGGAACCGGTCCTACAGCCTGTACGAGGGCCTCTTGAATTCCTGGTACGGGAAGAACGTCGCCGAGGACTTCACCGACCAGCGCGCCTGGGTCAGCGCGATCCTCTCCCGCGAGGCCGGCCTCCAGGAGGTCGTCCAGCTCGTCGGCCCCGACGCGCTCCAGGACCAGGAGCGCCTCGTCATCGAGACCGGCAAAATGATCCGCGAGTACTTCCTGCAGCAGAGCGCGTTCAGCGACGTGGACGCGTCGTGCTCCCTCGAGAAAGCCTACTGGATGGTCCGCGGCATCCGGGCGTTTTACGAGGCCGCCGTCCAAGCGCTCGAGCGCGGGATGGTGATCGACGAGATCATCAACCTGCCGCAGAACGAGCAGATTGCCCGTTTCAAGGAAGTCCCGAACGACAAGTTCCGCCCGCACATCGATGAGTTCCTGAAGTCCCTGCCGGCCGCCTTCGGCGAGAAGGCCAAGGGGGCCGCCCCCGTGGGCGCGTCCGGCGCATCCGGGGACGGACGCCCCGGCGCGGCGCGGCAGACGTAGGAGGGAGCGCGGATGCAGCTTTCCACCAAGCGCTATACCAGCATCAACTACATCTCGGGCCCGCTCCTGTTCGTCGAGGGAGCGCGCGACCTGGCCTACGGCGCGATCGTGGAGATCCACGTCCAGGACGGCAGCGTGCGCGGCGGCCAGGTCATCGAGGTCTCCGAGCGCAACGCGGTGATCCAGGTGTTCGAGGAGACCCGAGGGATGGACCTCGCCAAGACCTCGCTCAGCCTGCGCGAGGACGTCGCCCGGATCGGCGTCAGCCGCGAGATGATCGGCCGGCGGTTCAACGGCCTGGGCGATCCGATCGACGGGCTCCCCCCGATCATCCCCGAGAAGCGCCTGCCGATCCTGGGGGCGCCGATCAACCCCGTCGCCCGCGAGAAGCCGGCGGAGTTCATCCAGACCGGCATTTCGACGATCGACGTCATGAACACCCTCGTGCGGGGGCAGAAGCTGCCGATCTTCTCCGGCGCGGGCCTGCCGGCCAACGAGATCGCCGCCCAGATCGCCCGGCAGGCCAAGGTCCTCGGCGAGGCCGAGCAGTTCTCGGTCGTGTTCGGCGCGATGGGGATCACCCAGCGCGAGGCCGCCTTCTTCATCCACGAGTTCGAGAGCACCGGGGCGCTGGCCCGCAGCGTCGTGTTCATGAACCTGGCCGACGACCCGACGATCGAGCGGCTGATGACGCCGCGCGCGGCGCTGACGGTGGCCGAGTACCTGGCGTACGAGCTCGACATGCAGGTGCTCGTGATCCTCACCGATATGACGAACTACTGTACTCACCCATCCGTGGAGATTGTCCTCGCTGATGGGACCGTCGCTCGAATCGGAGATCTGGTCGATTCTGTAGTGGCGCGGGGCAACGAAGCGCTTACATCTCTTCCATCGATCCTGTCC
>VBAN01000357.1 GCA_005882445.1 Candidatus Segetimicrobium genomatis
GCCCAACGACGTGCTGGCCCGGCAGGCGGGGGCGCACCTCCTGGCCCGCGTCAGCGACCTCGGCGTCCCGTACCAGGCGGCCGGCCTGGTGACGACGCGGGAATACATCCGATCGCACGCCGACGTGATCGCCAGGGTGGTCCGTGCGATGACCGAGGGGGTGCCCCGCTTCAAACCGGACAGGACCTTCTCGGAGGAGGTCATGGCCAGGTATCTTAAGAACACGAATCCTGTGGTCGTCGACGCCGCGTATGACGCCCTCGTCGACGTCTTCGCCGCCGTTCCGGCGCCGACCAAAGTGGGTCTCGCTGAGATTGTGAAGGAGTACGTGGGCGCCGGTCAATTCAAGGACCCCATCGACACCGGCGCGATGCTGGACACCTCCTTCGTCGATCAACTGGCCGCCGGCGGGTTCATCAAGAAGCTGTACGCGAAGTAACAGACCCCCGTCAGGGCGCCTTCCCGGCCGCCTCCGCGAAGTTGACGCTCTGCAGCGCCTGCACGTAGCTGTTGTCGTAGAAGTCGGTGGCGGGCTGGTCCATCTTCCGCGCGCGCAGGATGAACTCGATTCCCGGGCCCGTGACCATGGGGTAGACCGCATAGAACCGATCGCGGTAGAGCTGGAATGCCACCCGGAGGTGGCTCTCGTCGATCGGGAGATGCGTGTGGATCAACGCCAGCGCCGCGGCGATGTTGAGCGGGTTCTTGATGTAGGCGCTCGCGGAGACGATGGCTTTCATGAACGCGTCCACGATGCCCGGATGCGACTTCGCCCACGCGGTGTTGATGGCGATCCCCGTGTGCTGGTAGGGTTGGTCCAGCGTGTACAGCCGGAGGAACGGCTTGTAGCCCATGTCGAAGGCGACCAAGTCGAGCCCCGCCGTCAACACCGTGAACTGGATCTGCCCGGTCTGCAGCGCCGCCAGGCGCGAGGTTTCGTCCCCGGTCTGGAGGAGCGTCACGCCGGACGGGTCGACCCCCAAGGCGGTGAGCGCATAGCGGGTGGCGAAGTCGGACGATCCGCCAAAGCCGCTGATCGCCCCTTTGCCGTCCCGGAGCTGCGCGGGGCTCGTGATGTTCTTCGCCACCACAAAGTCATACGGGAACTTGTTGATCAGCCCGCCGACCATCTGGAGCGGGAGGCCCCTGCCATGGCGGCGACGGTCCTGGCGCCACCCTGGATGTTGATGATCGAGACGTTGAGCCCGTAGCGCTCGAACAAGCCTTTGTCCTTCGCGACCCAGGCCGACGCCGCATCCAGGTTGGTGAACGACATGCCGGCGTTGAGCGGGGTGAGCCCCTGCGCCAGGGCGGACGCGCGCCCCTCCACCAATCCCGCCAGCCCCGACCCCGCCGAGATCGTCAGGAATTGCCGCCTGCTCAGCGACGCGCGCATGGGCGATCCCCCTCCTCAGGACGCGTGAGTATATCATGCCGCCCCCGTCGGGGGCTTTCGCGCCAGCGAGGGGGCCTCCTGCCGCACCGTCCCCCGCCGTGTGATAGAGGACGAATCGCGCCGCCGTAGTAGAAGGATGGACTGAGGAGGTGGAGTCGATGAAGGCCGCCGTCCTGCACGCCCCGAACCAGCCCCTGACGATCGAAGAGGTCGCGCTCGCCAAGCCGCGCGCGCACGAGGTGCTGCTGCGCACCGCCTTTGCCGGGCTGTGTCACAGCGACCTGCATTTTATCGAGGGCCTGCATTCGCATCCGACCCCCTGTGTGCTCGGCCATGAATCCTCGGCCGTGGTGGAAGCGGTCGGAAATGATGTGACCTATGTCGCGCCGGGCGATGACGTCATCACCTGCCTCTCGGTGTTTTGCGGCACCTGCGCCCAGTGCCTCACCGGTCACCCCAATCTGTGCGAGAACACCGACGTCAAGCTGCTGCCGGGCGTCTCGCGCCGCCTGTCCTGGAAGGGCGGAGAGGTGATGCACCAGTTCCTCAACCTTTCTTCCTTCGCCGAGCAGATGCTGGTACACGAGCATGCGGTGGTCAAGATCGACCCCGAGATCCCGCTCGACCGCGCCGCGCTCGTCGGCTGCGGCGTGGTCACCGGGGTCGGCGCCGTGTTCAACGCGGCCAAGGTGGAGCCGGGCTCAACGGTCGCGGTGATCGGCTGCGGCGGCGTTGGACTGTCGGCCGTCAACGGCGCAGCCCTCGCCGGCGCCGAGCGCATCATCGCCATCGACGTCGTCCCCTCCAAGCTCGAGGTCGCGCGCTCGGTCGGCGCCACCGACACGGTGAACGCCAGGACCGTCGACCCGGTTCAGGCGGTCAAGGACATGACCGGGGGCGGGGTGCACTACGCCTTCGAGGCCCTCGGCACCAAGGCGACGGCCGAGCAGGCGTTCGCGATGCTGCGGCCGGGCGGCACGGCGACGATCATCGGCATGGTCCCGTTCGGCGTGAAGATCGAATTGCACGGCTACGATTTCCTGCGCGATCGCAAATTGCAGGGGACCTCGATGGGCGGCAACCGGTTCCGGGTCGACATGCCCCGCCTGCTGTCCCTATGGCGCCAGGGGAGGCTGAAGCTCGATCACCTGATCACCGGGCGGTTGAAGCTCGCCCAGGTCAACGAAGGCTTCGCTGCGCTCAAATCGGCGGTGCCCGTTCGTCAGTTGATCGACTTCGGCATCGCCAAAGAGCCGGGGGTCCATCGGACCGCCGCGGCGGCCGGCCCAATGGCCCAGCGCGTGACCCAGCCGTCGAGGTAGACCGGGGACGTCGAGACGGATCTTGAGGGGGACACCCATGGCCGAATGCCGGGCCGCATTACCCGGACGGGCAATGCGCAGTTCGTCGAGGACGCCGCGGAGAGTCTCCGTCTTCGCCACCATCGGCGCGCTGCTCGCCATGATCCTTGCCATTCCCGTCTCGTCCCCCGGCTGGGCGGCAGGGCCGGCGGCGCTCGTCTGGGGGCGTTCCGGCGATGTCTTCACCCTGGATGTTCCGCTGTCACCGGACACGCAGACCACGATGGTCTCGACCCAGATCTACA
>VBAN01000358.1 GCA_005882445.1 Candidatus Segetimicrobium genomatis
GTGCTCATCAACATCGTCCCGGGCGGACCGACCGCCGCCTACGAGAACAACCCGCGGCTCACGTCCGAGGACCTCGCGCGGATCGAGCACGAGCTCGGGCTCGACCAGCCGATCCACGTCCGCTACCTGCACTGGCTCGGCGCGCTCCTGCGCGGGGATTGGGGGTACTCGCTCGTCTCGCGGCGGCCCGTGCTCACCGAGATCGGGGAGCGCCTGCCCAACACGATCTACCTCCTCGGGGTGACCTTCCTCGTGACGATGGTGCTGGCGATCCCCGCCGGGATGCTCTCGGCGCTGCGCCAGTATTCGCTCTTCGACCACGCCACCACCACGCTCGCGTTCATGGGCCAGTCGGTGCCGATCTTCTGGTTCGGGCTCGTCCTCATCATCGTGTTCCACGTCACCCTCCGCAACCCGCTGACCGGGACGCCGCTGCTCCCCGGCGGCGGGATGTACACGCTGGGAGCGCCGTTCTCGGCGTGGGACCGGATCGCGCATCTGCTCCTTCCGGTCGCCATGCTCACGCTGGCCACGGCGGCCCAGTATGTCCGCTACATGCGGGCGAGCATGCTGGAGGTGATCCACGAGGACTACATCCGGACGGCGCGGGCCAAGGGGGCGGCGGACCGCCGGGTGATCTGGAGGCACGCGTTCAAGAACGCCGCGCTGCCGCTCGTGACCATCGTCGCGCTGGACCTGCCGACACTGTTTAGCGGCGCGCTGTTCACCGAGACCATCTTCAGCTGGCCGGGGATGGGGCGGCTGTTCTTCGATTCAGCGCTCCGGTTCGACTACGCCCTCTTGATGGGCATCATCATCGTGAACGCGGCGCTGATCATCTTCTCGAACCTCGCCGCCGACCTGGTCTACGGCGCGCTCGACCCGAGGATCCGGTATGTCTAGGCCGCGGCCGGGCGTCCTCGGGCGGCGGCTCCCCCGCGGGCACCGGACGCTGGCGCGGCTGGCCTGGATCCGGTTCCGTCGCCACCGGATGGCGCTGGCGGGGCTCTGTCTCGTCGCGGTCTTTGCGCTGAGCGCGATCTTCGTCCACCTGGTCTCGCCGTACGACCCGGAGCACTCCGACCTCGATCATCGCCTGGCCGCTCCCACCTGGGGGCACCCGATGGGCACCGACGATTTGGGACGCGACCTGCTGACGCGCCTCCTGTACGGCGGCCGGATCTCGCTGACCATCGGCGTGATGGCGATGGCCCTGGCGGTCGCGGTAGGCACGGCGGTGGGCGCCGCCGCCGGATATTACGGGGGGTGGCCGGACAACCTGCTGATGCGCGTCACCGACATGATGCTGTCGTTCCCGGCGCTGTTTGTCCTGATCCTGCTCGCCCTGGTGCTCCGCACCGTGGCGGTCCCCTTCCTCCGGGGCGGCGTGCTCGCGATCGTGATCGTCATCGCCGTGCTGTCGTGGATGACCGTGGCGCGCCTGGTGCGGGCGTCCTTCCTGGCCCTGCGGGAGGCCACCTTTGTGGAGGCCGGCCGCGGGCTGGGAGCCGGCAGCGCCCGGCTGATGCTCCGCCACATCCTGCCCAACAGCCTCAGCCCGATCATCGTCGCCGCGACCCTGCGGGTGGCCGGCTCGATTGTGACCGAATCGGGCCTGAGCTTCCTGGGCTTCGGCGTCCAGCCGCCGGTGCCGACCTGGGGCAACATGCTGCAGGCGGCCCAGGACCAGATGACGACGGCGCCGTGGACCGCGGTCTATCCGGGGTTGATGATCTTCCTGACCGTGATCGCCATCAACTATATCGGGGACGGGCTGCGGGACGCGCTCGATCCCCGGCACTTCCCGTAGCCGCTCGGCGGCTTCTCGGCAATCTTTGGGTACAACTCAGGCGAGGGTGACGGGGATGCCGGGGACGGCCCGGAAACGGAGAGCGCATGATTCGGGTGCAGAACGTGGTGAAGAAGTTCGGGCAGATGACCGCGGTGGACGATATTTCCTTCGAGGTGCGCGCAGGCGAGATGTTCGCGTTCCTGGGACCGAACGGCGCCGGGAAGACCACCACGATCAGGATGCTGACGACCCTGCTGCGGCCGACGAGCGGAGCGCTGCGGCTGAACGGGCTGGATCCCGTCGCGCAGAAGGAAGAGGCGCGAAAGCAGTTTGGCATCGTGTTTCAGGATCCCAGCCTGGACCAGGACCTGACGGCCTGGGAGAACCTGGACCTGCACGGCGCGCTGTATCACGTGCCCGGCGCGGCGCGCCGGGAGCGGGGCGAGATGCTGCTCAGGCTCTTCGACCTCTGGGAGCGCCGGGACGCGCCCGTGAAGGAGTTTTCGGGCGGCATGAGGCGCCGGCTCGAGGTTGCCCGCGGCCTGCTGCACACTCCGAAAATCCTGTTCCTGGATGAGCCCACGTTGGGCCTGGACCCGCAGAGCCGCAATCAACTCTGGGCCCACGTGAAGCGCCTGAACGAGGACGAACGGGTCACCGTGTTCCTGACGACCCATTACATGGACGAAGCGGACCGCGTGGCACACCGGATCGCGGTGATCGACCACGGACGCATCGTCGCCGTGGGCTCGTCTCGAGAATTGCAGGAACGGACCAGAACCAACTCGCTCGAAGAGGCGTTCATTGCTCTGACCGGCGCCTCGATCCGCGACGAGAGCGCCGGGCCGGCGGAGCGGATGCGCGAGGCGGCGCGGATGTGGAGGAGACGGTGATGAGCGCCATCTACATCCTGTGGCTGCGCGAACTAAAGAAATACACACGGTCGCGGACGCAGATCGTCGCGTCGTTGGGCCAGCCGCTGCTCTACCTGTTCGTGCTGGGCTTCGGGTTCGGCCCGGTCTTCCGGCGGGCTGGAGAGGGGAACTACCTCCAATTCGTGGCGCCCGGCGTCATCGGGATGGTCGTTCTCTTTGCGTCGATCTTTTCGGGCATGTCCTTGCTGTGGGACCGGCAGTTCGGCTTCTTGAAAGAGACACTGGTCGCGCCGGTGTCGCGCATGCACGTCATGATCGGCCGAACCTTGGGTGGGGCGACCGTGGCCATGCTGCAGGGCGCCCTGATGGTCGTCGTGTGCCTGGCCGCGGGGTTCCGACCGGCGAACCTCGGCGCCGTGCCCCTCGGAGCGCTCTTCATGCTGCTGATCGCGCTCGTCTTCGTGGCGCTCGGGGTGTCGATCGGCGCGAGCCTGCAGGATCTGCAGGGCTTTCAGCTGATCATGAACTTTCTGGTGATGCCGATCTTTTTTCTGTCCGGCGCCTTGTTCCCGCTGAACAACCTCCCGGGGGCGCTGGCGGCGCTGACCCGCCTCGATCCGATGTCGTACGGGGTGGACGGCCTGCGGGCCGCCCTGCTCGGAGCGGCCCACTTTGGGGTGGGCACGGATCTGGCGGTGCTCGCCATCGCCGCCGCGGCCCTGCTGTGGCTGGGCGCGTGGCGATTTTCCAAGA
>VBAN01000069.1:0-1092 GCA_005882445.1 Candidatus Segetimicrobium genomatis
GACGCGGTCGAAGCGAACTCTGGGGGCGCGATGGCTGAGCAGGGATGGGCGGTGATCCTCGGCGCCAGCAGCGGGTTCGGGGAGGCGACCGGCCTCGAACTCGCCCGGAGCGGTTACAACATCATCGGGGTCCATCTGGACCGCAAGGGCACGCAGGCGCACGTGGACGAGGTGATCGAGGGGATCCGGGCCGCGGGCCGGCGGGCGCTGTTCTTCAACGTCAACGCCGCGGATCCGGAGCGGCGGGAAGAAGTCCTGTCCCGCGCGTCAGAGGAGATCGGTCCCGCGGGCGCGGTATCGGTGCTCCTTCACTCCCTCGCCTTCGGGAACCTGCGGCCGTACATCGCCGAGACCCCTCAGGACGCGATCACGCAGGCGCAGATGGACATGACCCTCGGGGTCATGGCGCACAGCCTCGTGTACTGGGTGCAGGACCTCGTCCACCGGGGGCTGATGCGCAAGGGCGGGAAGGTCTTCGCGATGACGAGCGCCGGCGGCACCCGGGTGCTGCCCAACTACGGCGCGGTTTCGGCGGCGAAGGCGGCCCTCGAGTCCCACGTCCGGCAGCTGGCCATGGAGCTGGCGCCGCGCGGGATCGCGGTGAACGCCATCCGCGCAGGGGTGACCGACACCCCGGCGCTCAGAAAGATCCCGGGGCACGAGATCATCGCGGAGACCGCGCTCAAGCGCAATCCCTCGAGGCGGCTCACCACTCCTCAGGATGTGGCCCGTGCGATCGCGGGCCTCTGCGCTGCCGGGACCGAGTGGATCACCGGCAACGTGATCGGCGTGGACGGCGGGGAAGATATCATCGGCTGACGCTGTTATCGGGGATCGAGATTCTGCCAGTGCACGGATCGCAGGGCCTCATCCAGCGAGTCCGCTCTCCCCGTTGCCGACTTGGTGCCTGCTTTGGCTTGGATCTCATACCGGTTGGCGAACGCAGGCGTCCTATAGAAGATTTCGATGATGACTCGCTGCGTCATACCGTCTCGTGTTCTGCGGTCACATTTGACCGTAGCGACAATATCGCGCACTGCAAGAATTCCTGACACATCCTTTAATCGGTTGATGGCGTACAGCACGTCGCCC
>VBAN01000069.1:1102-2879 GCA_005882445.1 Candidatus Segetimicrobium genomatis
CACATCGGCTTGTTCAGTGATCCATGGATACGCCCTCAAGTGGTTACTCGCGATCGGTGAAAACCCTGAAATGTCACGAGGATCTCTCTCAAGGTGACTCAGGTGAACGCCATCGAGGAAACGCCGGGGCAACCGCGGGTACCGGCGGACGAATGGCGGGCAGATCCCCGCCCAAGGCCAGATCAACTAGCCGCGCTGCTCGATAGGCGCAAACACGCGGTTGCGCGGGCCCACGTACTCGGCCCGGGGGCGGATCAGGCGGTTGTCGGCATACTGCTCGAGGACGTGGGCCGTCCAGCCGCTGATCCGGCTCACCGCGAAGACGGGGGTGAACAGGTCGATCGGAATCCCCAGCGCGTAGTACGTCGATGCCGAGTAGAAATCGACGTTCGCGTAGATGCGCTTTTCGCGCAGCATGTACTGCTCGATCTCCCGGGACATCTCATACCACTGGGGCTGTCCGTGCTGGCGGCCGAGCGTCTCCGACATCTGCCTCAGGTGCGTGGCCCTGGGATCCTCGGTGCGATACACCCGGTGGCCGAATCCTGGGATCTTCTTCTTTGCGGCGAGCATCGCCGCGACCGCCGGAATCACTTTCGCCGGCTGCCCAATCTCGAGGAGGATCCGCATCACGCTCTCGTTGGCTCCACCGTGGAGCGGGCCCTTGAGCGTGCCGATCGCAGAGGTGATCGCCGAATGCATGTCGGCGAGCGTGGCGGCGGTGACCCGGGCGGAGAAGGTGCTGGCGTTGAGCTCGTGGTCGGCGTGCAGGACCAGGGCGATGTCGACGGCCCGGACGCTCTCCGGATCGGCCCGCTTCCCCCACAGCATGTAGAGGAAGTTGGCGGCGTGGCTCAACTGCGGATCGGGCGCCACTGGGGCCTGCCCGGCCCGGATCCGCCCGATGGCGGCGACGACCGTGCCGATCTGTGCGGTGAGGCGAACCGACTTCCGGACGTTGGCGGCGGTCGAGTTGTCCCGCGCGTCCGGGTCGTAGAGCCCCAGGGCCGAGACCGCGGTCCGGAGGACGTCCATCGGGAGCGCGTCGTGCGGCAGCCCGTCCAGCGCCCGGTGGACCGGCTCGGGCAGCGCCCGCGCGCGGACCAGATCGCGGTTCAGCTGGTCAAGCTGCGCCCGGGTGGGCAGATCACCGTGCCAGAGCAGATACGCCACTTCCTCGAAGGTGGCGCGCTGCGCGAGGTCGTGGATGTCGTACCCCTGGTAGAGGAGCCGCCCTTCGATGCCGTCCACAAAGCAGATGCGGCTCTCGGAGACGACGACGCCCTCCAACCCTTCACTGACCGGCACAGGACTGCCCGTCGGCTTCTGCACGAGCCCTGTCCCTCCTTAGAGAGCTCCGGCGGCGATGCCTCGCGGCGGACGCTCAGACTCCCGGCGGATCACCCGCTCCCATACAACGTATGTGCCCGTTTGGGATCTTGTCAACGCCTTCAGTGCTGGTCGATAGCGGCACGGAGGCCGCGCACGAACGCTGCGATCCGGTCGAGCGCCTGGGGGGTCTCCTCGACCAACTTCACGATGGCGCTGCCGACGATCACCCCGTCGGCCACCGCCGCCGCTTCGCGCGCCTGGGCCGGCTGGCTGATGCCGAACCCGACGCAGATGGGGGTCTGGGTCTGGCGCCTGATCCGCTGGACCAGGTCCCGCACCCCTTCGGGCAGCTCGTCGCGCACGCCGGTGACGCCGGTCCGGGAGACGCAGTAGACGAACCCGGTGGACGCGGCGGCGACGGCCTTGATCCGCTCCTCGGTGCTGG
>VBAN01000359.1 GCA_005882445.1 Candidatus Segetimicrobium genomatis
CCCAACGCGGGGTTCAACCTCTGCCCGGCCGACATCTGCCACCCTGACGCCGCCGGGGAACCCCTCCGGGACGCGAACCCCGCGGACCTGTGCCCCGCAGACCTCCCCAAGGTCGCGCTGCGGGTCGAAGGCTACACGCCGCCGGACGAGATCGTCCGAGACGTGCTGGCCCTGGTCGCGGCGGCCGGGCTCGATCTGGGGGGTGTGGAGTATCTCGTCAACGATCGGGACGGGCGCGTCTACTACTACGACATCAACGCGTTGTCGAACTTCGTGACCGATGCGGTGCGCCTGGTGGGGTTCGACCCGTACGCGGCGCTCGTCGACTACCTCGTCGCGCGCGGCCGGGTCCGCGAGCCCGCGCAGGTCCGACTGTAAGGTCGCCGGCCGGGTCGCGTGGGTTCGCCGCTTGCCACCGTCTCCTTTGGGCTGGCGGCCGCCGCATCCTGGGGCGCGGGTGACTTCACCGGTGGAATCGCCACCCGCAAGGCGGATGTCTACGCCGTGGGCCTGGTGTCGCAGGCGGCCGGCGTCGTGGCGCTCGCGGCGCTCGCGGGTGCGCGCGCCGAGCCGTTCGCGCCGCCCCCGGCGCTGGGGTGGGGAGCCGTCGCGGGCGTCTTCGGCGCGTTGGGCATCGCCGCCCTGTACCGCGCGCTCGCCGTGGGCCGGATGGGCATCGCGGCGCCGGTCACCGCCGTCCTGGCGGCGGCGCTGCCGGTCTGCTTCGCCGCGCTCTCGCAGGGTCTCCCGTCTCCGCTCCAGTTCACCGGCTTTGGCCTCGCGCTCGGCGGCGTGTGGCTGATCTCACGACCGGAGGGAGCGGGCGGATCTCCAGAAGGCCTGGGTCTGGCGCTGCTCGCCGGTGTGGGGTTCGGAGGATTCATGATCTTTATTGGCCAGGTTCAGGCGCCGGCGGTGTTCTGGCCGCTCGCCGCCGCGAAGGTTTCGTCCCTGCTCTCGATGCTCGTGGCCGCCCGCGCCGCGGGCAGACTTCCGCGGTCGCCGCGATCGCTGCTCCTGCCGGCCGCGCTCGCCGGCCTCCTGGACGCCGGAGGCAACGCGTTCTTCGTGCTCGCCGAGCAGGGGGGACGCCTCGACGTGGCGTCTATTCTGGCCTCGCTCTACCCCGCCGCCACCGTGTTTCTGGCGCGGCTGGTCCTGGGGGAACGTGTGTCACGGACCCAGGCGGTGGGGATCGCGGCCGCACTCATCGCCATCCCGCTGATCGCGACCTGATCCCGGCGGTGGGCGGCTCCGGAGGCTTCAGGGCGCCGCGAACAACTCCTGGCCGTGGGTGTCGTGAAGCCGCAACTCGGGCATGCCCGCGGGGAGGACCGACAGCGCCGCGCGCTGCTGCTCCTGCGCGCCAAAGAGGACGATCCCGGTCGCTCCGCTTCGGGCCACGAACAGGCCGAGACGCTCCTTCTGGGTCCCATCGTAAATCCGGAGCACGGAGGCGCCGTCCCGCGTCATGCCCATCCGCAGACGATGGTGGCCCGCGTCGTCGACGATGTCGATCCCCCGGCTCCGCAGCACACGGTACGACGTCACCTGCCGCAACGTGAGCGTCAGAACGGTCAGCAGGATGGTTGCAAACACCAAGGCGATCGTCATCAGTTTCATCAGCCGCTCGAGCTTTCCAATCCTGACATGCAGCGCGTCAAGCATTGCTGGCTCCATGAGAGCCACCTCCGTCTCACTCGAGGAGACAATGATTCGAGGTTCGCCGCGGCCGCGGGGCCGGCGCCGGATCAGGAGGATCGCAGATGCTGCCGTGGAGCATCGACATGCGCGGACGGTTCGAGGAGCACCGATTCGACAGCGCCGCCCTGCGGGGCAATCCGTTGGGCGACCCCTCCCAGCGCCCGCTGTGGGTGTACCTGCCGCCGGGATACGACGACGCGCCCACCCGCCGGTACCCGACGATCTACCAGATCCAGGGCCTGACCGGCCAGGTCGACATGTGGCGGAATCGCTCGCCGTTCCGGAAGAACTTCCCCGAACTTGCCGACGAGCTGCTCGCGCGCGGGGAAGCTCCGCCGTGCATCGTCGTCTGGGTGGACTGCTGGACCTCGCTCGGCGGAAGCCAGTTCCTGGATTCACCGGGGACGGGCCGGTATCACACCTACCTCTGCGAGGAGATCGTCCCCTGGATCGACGGGCGCTACCGCACCCTGCCCGAGCGTGAGCACCGGGGGATCGCCGGCAAATCGAGCGGCGGCTACGGCGCCATGGTGACCCCCATGCTCCGGCCGGACCTCTGGGGCGGACTGGCCACGCACGCGGGGGACGCGCTGTTTGAGATCTGCTACCTCCCGGATTTCCGGGCGTCGGCCCGGGCGCTGCGAGATCACTACGGCGGCTCGTTCGAGCAATTCTGGAAGGACTTCCGCAGCCGCCCGGCCTTCGCCAAAGACTCCGACCATCATCTGCTCAACGACTGGTGCATGGCCGCATGCTATTCGACCGATCCCGACGGGACGGTCCGGCTGCCGTACGATCCTGCCACCGGCGCCCTCATCCCTGCCGTCTGGGCGCGGTGGCTGGCGTGGGACCCGGTGCGGATGGTCCCCCGGCACGCCGCCGCCCTCAGGACGATGCGGGCCATCTACATCGACGCGGGCAGGCGCGACCAGTTCTTCCTGGATCTGGGCGCCGAGGCCTTCCGCCGGGCGCTCGCGGAGATCGGGGTCACCGACGTGTACTTTGAACTCTTCGACGCCACCCACAGCAACATCGAGTACCGCTATCCCCTCAGCCTGCAATATCTCGCGGAGCGGCTGACCCCGCGGTGACCGCCGTGGACCCGGCGCGACCTCTGCGGACCGCGCGTCCCGGAGCGCCGGCGACGTGAAGATCACGCGGATCGAGGTCTTCGGCTACGATCTGCACTACGTGCACGGCAGCTACGTCATGTCCGGGGGGCGGGTGGTCACGGGGCTTCCAAGCACCGTGGTGCGCCTCACCGCCGATGACGGCCTGACCGGCTGGGGAGAGGTCTGCCCCCTGGGGCCCGCCTACCTGCCCGCGTTCGCCGAGGGCGCGCGCGCCGCGCTGCGCGAGATGGCTCCCGCCGTGGTGGGCCTCGACCCCCGCAACCTGGGCCTCATCAACGACCGGATGGACGCCGCCCTGCGGGGTCACGGGTACGCGAAGAGCCCCATCGACATCGCCTGCTGGGATCTGCTCGGCCGGGCGGCGGGGTGTCCTGTCTCCACGCTGCTCGGCGGCCTGAGACAGCCCGGCTTTCCACTCTATATCGCGGTGCCGCTCGGCTCCGCGGAGGAGATGGCCGCGTATGCGCGGGCGAGGCGGGCGGAGGGCATCCACCGCTTCCAGCTCAAGATCGGCGATGATCCGTACACCGACCGCGATCGGGTCGAAGCCGTGCTCGGGGTGACCGATCAGGCCGACATGGTGATCGCCGACGCCAACGGCGGGTGGACGCTGCAGGAAGCGACGGTGGGCGCCCGGCTCCTCGAGCCGCTGCCGCGCGTCTACCTCGAGCAGCCGTGCCCGACGCTCGAGGAATGCCTCTACGTCCGCCGCCGCACCACGCTCCCCATCGTGCTCGACGAGATCATCACCGACGTCCACTCCCTCCTGCGCGCCTTCCAGGCTGGGGCGATGGAGGCGATCAACCTCAAGATCAGCAAAGTGGGCGGACTCACCAGGGCACGGGTGATCCGCGACCTGGCCGCCGCCCTGGGCGTGCGCATGACGATCGAGGACACGTGGGGCGGGGATGTCGTCACGGCCGCGATCAGCCACCTGGCCGGCAGTACCGCGCCCGAGATGCTGTTCACCGTGTCGTTCATGAATGACTGGGTGAAGGAGCATATCGCCGGACACCGCCCCCGGTCGCAGCGCGGGGCCGGCGCGCCGCCGGAAGGTCCCGGGCTGGGCATTGAGGTCGACGCATCGTCGCTGGGGACGCCGCTCTTCACCTGGCCGTGACGGCGCCCGAGGGACCCGCGGGAGGGCGGCACGCCCCGGACGAGCGCGCACCTCACGTCCTCCATCACCGCCGGACGTGGCGGCAGTTCTTCCAGGTCATGGGCCCAGGGGTCGTGTCGGGGGCCGCCGACAACGATCCGGCCGGGATCGTCACCTATATCCAGGTGGGGGCGACCACGGGCGTGGGGCTTCTGTGGTTGTTGCTGGTGTCGACGCCCATGCTCTACTACCTCGAGGAGATGTCGACCCGGCTCGGGGTGGTCACCAAGCGGGGGATCGGACGGGTCCTCCGCGACCGCTACGGCCGCGGGGTCGCCGCCGCCGTGATCGGGCCGCTCATCCTGTCGAACGTCGTCACCATCGGCGCGGACCTTGTCGGCACCGCGACCGCCGTCCAGCTCCTCACCGGGATCAACTGGGAGTGGTGGATCGTTCCCCTCGCCGCCCTGCTGGCCGCCGCGCTCATCTTCGCCAGTTACCGGACGATCAGCCGGTTCCTGCTGGTGCTGACGCCGTTGTTTGTCCTGTACATCATCACGGGGTTCATCGTCCGTCCCCACTGGGACGCGGTGCTGCGGGCCACGTTCATCCCTGCGGTGCGGTTCACCCCCACGTATCTGACGGCGGCCCTGGGGCTCCTCGGCGCCACGCTCACGCCCTACATGTTCTTCTGGCAGGCCACCGAGCAGGTCGAGGCGCGGCGCAAGGTGGAGGATCTGGCGGATGAACGGATCGATGTGGCGGCGGGAATGGTCTACGCGAACCTGGTGTTCTACTTCGTCATCCTCGTTGCCGGCGTTGTGTTCTACGGGAAGGGCGTGAGCGTTCAGACCGTGAACGACGCGGCGCTGTCTCTGCGCCCCCTGGCCGGGGCCGGCGCGGCGCTGCTCTTCGGGCTCGGCATCCTGGTGAGCGGCATCCTCTCGGTCCCCGTCATGGCCGCCTGCACCGCGTACAGCCTGGCGGAATTCTTCGGGTGGGTGGAAGGGCTGGACAAGGAGGTCCGGCGGGCCCGCGGATTCTACCTGATCATCGCCGGAGCGCTCGGCACCGGCGCCGCGATCGGGCTCCTGCGCATCTCCCCGGTCGCGCTCATGTACTGGTCGCAGATCATCAACGGATTCCTCCTGGCTCCCCTGTTCTTCACGCTCGTGCGCCTGGGGAACGACCGCCGGGTGCTGGGGAAACACACCAACGGGATCCTGTCCAACATCGTGGGGTGGGGCGCGGTGCTCTTGACGCTCGCGCTCGCGATCCTGACGCTCCGGCAGATCGTCGGGACCGGTCCACAACCGCGCCTTACGATTGGTTCAGCGCTGAACATCAGCGCTGACAAGAGGAGGCGAATCATGAGAGCGGTGCTAGGGATCCTGGTGGTGCTGGCGGTGGTCGCGGGCGTGGCAGGCTTCGCGACGTATTCCTACAATCTCGGGGTCGCCCAGGGGCTGGCTCAGCACGGCGGGGCGCCGGCCCCAGGCCCGGGGGCCGGGCCAGGTGGCCCGGGCGCCGCCCCGTACCCGATGTACGCATATCCGGCGTACCCGTCTGGGTACCCATTTCACGGCCCCTTCGGCTTCGGATTCTTCGGACTGCTGGGACCGATCCTGTTCATCTTCCTGCTCTTCGCGCTCGCGCGTGGACTGTTCTGGCGCGGGTATGGATATGGGTGCGGCAGGGGGTGGGGAAGAGGGGTGCCGCCGCGATTTGAGGAATGGCACCGCCGGGCCCATGAACAGCCCAAGGAATCCACGGGTGCCACCGGGACGGTGTAAGCGCCGGATGGGGGGGACGCCCCCCATCCGGCGCTTCGGACCGCGACACGCGCCGTGAGATCGATTCTCGTCGTCGACGATGAGCCCAAGATCGTGAAGATCGCCCGCGATTACCTGGAGCGAGCCGGTTTTCGCGTCCAGACCGCCGGCGACGGCCGCTCGGTGCTGCCGATGGTGCGAAGCGCGAAGCCGGATCTCATCGTCCTCGACCTCGCCTTGCCGGGGATGGACGGGCTGGACGTCGCGCGGACGATCCGCAAGGAGTCCGAGGTCCCCATCATCATGCTCACCGCCCGAGCCGACGAAGCCGACCGGCTGATCGGGCTGGAACTCGGGGCGGACGACTACATCGTCAAACCCTTCAGCCCGAAGGAGCTGGTGGCCCGCGTGCGCGCCGTGCTGCGGCGGTGGGACGGAGCGCGCGCGGGGACCGACGTCGTCCGCGCGGGCGACCTCGTGCTCGACCTCCCCCGGATGCGCGCGAGCGTCGGCGACCGGACGATTCCCCTCACGCCGACCGAGTTCCAGCTGCTGGCCGTGATGGCGCGCCAGCCCGGCCGGGTCTTCACACGCGGCCAGCTGCTGGAGGCGGTGCACGGCGTCGCCGTGGAATCCTACGAGCGCGCCATCGACTCGCACGTCAAGAACATCCGGCGCAAGATCGAGCCCGACCCCCGCCATCCGCGCCACATCCTGGCCGTCCACGGTATCGGATACCGGTTCGCCGAGGAATGACCCCGGAGCCCTGCGGACCGCCCTGGAAGTCCCGGCGGGGTGGGCCGCCCTGGCGGTCCCGGCGCGGCCGGCCGCCCTGGTGGCCGGAAGGCGAGACATGGCCGCCCGCTGGGCCGCCCGGAGCCCAGGCGTGGCGGCGCATGCGGCGGCATTTCCTGCGCCGCGCGGTGTTCTTCCTGGCTGCCGTGGTCACCCTGACGCTTGGGGTGTCCGCGCTGTTCCTGTGGGCCGCGGCGGGCCTGCTCCACCTGCTCAAGATCTCTCCCGGGCCCGGAGGCACCGGCCAGGCCGTCCTTGCCGTGATGCTCCTGTTGCTGCTCGTGCTGGCGGCCGTCGTGCTCGCCGCCCGAGCCTTCCGCCGGGTCGCGGCGCCGGTCGAGGACCTGATGGCCGCGCTGGGACAGATTGCCGACGGCGGCTACTCCACGCGCATCCAGGAAAGCGGCCCGCGCGAGGTCCGCCCGCTGACCCGGGCGTTCAACGCGATGGCCGAGCGCCTCGAGCGGCAGGACGCGCAGCGCCGCAGTCTGTTGATGGATATCTCACACGAGCTCCGCACCCCGCTCGCCGTGCTCCAAGGCACGCTGGAAGGAATGCTCGACGGTGTGTATCCGCGCGACGACGCGCACCTGGCGCTGATCCTCGAGGAGACGCAGGTGCTGGCCCGCCTGATCGAGGATCTCCGCACGCTCACCCTGGCTGAGAACCTCGAACTGAAGCTCGCCAGGGCGCCCACGGACCTGGCGGAGGTGGCGAGCGATGCGCTCGCTTCGTTCCGCTCGCAGGCGGAAGCGGCCGGGGTGGCGTTGGAGCTGGAGGCCGAGCCCGGCGTGCCGCCTGCCGAAGTCGATCCTGAACGGATCCGGCAAGTCCTCACCAACCTCCTGTCCAATGCGCTGCGGTACACGCCGAAGGGCGGCACGGTCCGGGTGCGGTGCTCCGCCGGCGCGGCGCCTGGGCAGGTGGCCCTCTCCGTCGAAGATACGGGGACCGGGATCCGGGCCGAAGATCTCCCCCACGTGTTCGACCGCTTCTACAAGTCGAAGGATTCCCGCGGGACGGGCCTGGG
>VBAN01000360.1 GCA_005882445.1 Candidatus Segetimicrobium genomatis
TCATGCATGTGCCCGCGATCATCGGGGGGATCCTGGAAGGGCCCCTCGTGGGCGGGTTGATCGGGACGATCTTCGGGATCTTCAGCTTCGTGACGGCCACGCTCCCCATCTTCAAGGACCCGATCGTAGCGATCGTCCCGCGGATTTTCATCGGCATCTTCGCCGCGTGGGCCTACATGGCCGCCCGTCCGTTGGGGGAGTGGTGGGGCATCACGCTCGCGGCGGTGGTCGGCACGGCCACGAACACGATCCTCGTGCTCGGGCTGGGGGTGGCCCGCCACTACCTGCCGGCCAAAGTGGCGTGGACGGTCGGCCTCACACACGGCATCCCCGAGATCATCGTCGCCGTGATCGTCTCGCTCGCCGTGCTGATGTCCTGGAAGCGGGTTCAGACCGGGCAGGCGAGAGCGCGCGTCTAGCCGGACCGGCGACACGGTCGAAAAATGGCCCCGGGCATGGCGACGGTTGAGGATCTGGAGCGGATCGCGGCCCTGACCGGGATTCGCATCGCCCGCTCGGAGTTGGAGCGGCTGCTGCCTTTCCTAAACGCGCTGTACGCGGACCTGGAGCGTCTGGGCGCGCTGCCGATCGCGGGGCTCGAGCCGGCGTTCACCCCCAGGCGCTGGGAGGAGTCCCGCGCGCGATGACCGATCTCGTCTACCGGTCCGTGGCGGAACTCTCGGGGGAGATCCGGACGGGCGCCCTCTCCCCCGTCACGCTCGTCGAGACGGTGCTGGCCCGCGTCGAGCGGTGCCGGGGGTTGAACGCGTTCATTACCGTGACGGCGGACGCCGCCCGGGCCCAAGCCCGGGACGCCGAGCGCGAGATCGCCCGCGGACAGTACCGGGGTCCGCTGCACGGGATTCCGGTGTCGCTCAAGGATCTCATCGACACCCGGGGTGTTCGCTGCACGTGTGGATCGCGCATCCTGGCGGACCGCGTGCCGTCCGCCGACGCGGCAGTCGTCGAGCGGCTTCGAGACGCGGGCGCGGTGCTCCTTGGAAAGAACGCGCTGCACGAGTTTGCCTTCGGGATCACGACCAACAACCCCCACTTCGGCCCCACCCGGAATCCGTGGGGGGTGGACCGGATCCCGGGGGGATCGAGCGGAGGGTCGGGGGCCGCGGTGGCCGCGGGGCTGGGGCCCGTGTCCCTGGGGACGGACACCGGCGGAAGCATCCGCATCCCGGCGGCGCTGTGCGGAGTGGTGGGGCTCAAGCCGACGTTTGGGCGCGTGAGCCGCCGCGGGGTGTTTCCGCTCTCGTGGACCCTCGATCACGTCGGCCCGCTGACCCGCACCGTTGAGGACGCCGCCCTGGTCCTTCAGGCGATCGCCGGCCCGGATCCGAGGGACCCGTCGACGCTCGGGCAGTCCGTCCCCGATTTTCGCGCCGGGCTCCGGACGTCTGTCGCGGGCGCCCGCGTGGGCGTGCTCGCCGATGAATACCACCAGGAGATGGCCGACGATGTCCGGTCGCAGTTTCGGGCGGCCCTGGAGATCCTCTCCGGCCTGGGCCTCCGGTTGGAAGATGTGCGGTTTCCCCGTCCCGCGGAGGCCCGCGCCGCGGCGCAGGCGGTCATCCTGGCCGAGGCGTCAAGCGTCCACGAAGGATGGGTGCGCGAGCGGCCTGGCGACTACGGTCCGGACACGCTCGACCTGCTGCGCCAGGGGCTGTTCCTTACGGCCACCCAGTACCTCCGCGCGCAGAAGGTGCGCGCCCTGCTGCTCGGGGAGGCCGACGGGCTCCTGCGGCCCTACGCGGCCCTCGTGGCGCCCACCACGCCCGTCGTCGCGTCCGCGATCGGTCAGAAGATGGTGGCGCTCGCCGGCCGCGAGGTCGAGGTGCGCGGCGCCATGACCCGGCTCGTCCGGCTCATCAACTTCGTGGGGCTTCCGGCGATCTCAGTGCCGTGCGGGTTTGGAGCGGACGGGCTGCCGGTGGGCCTGCAATTCATCGGCCGGGCCTTGGATGAGGCGACGCTCCTCGCCGTTGCGCACGCTTACGAGCAGGCGACCCCCTGGCACACCCGGCGCCCTCCTGACCCGCCCGAAAACCTCTCGAGAGGGCGCGTCGACTAGCTAGCGCGCTGCGGTCGTCCTCGGTCCCTCGCCGAGCAGGCGCTGCAGCGCGAGGTGGACGGGCCGCATCAGCGGCACCCCAATGAGCAGCAGGATCAGCTCGCTCCCGACCAGCGGCGCGGCGAGGGTCCGGAAGGGGGCCGGCAGCACGGCGGACAGCATGGTGGCGACGGCCGTCCCGATGATCAGCGCGTAGGCCGCCGCGCCGAAGTAGGCGTTGAGGCGCCCCAGGCGCCAGCAGACCCAGCTGCCGACAAGGTTCGCGAAGGGCATCCAGAGGAGTTCCCACGCTCCCGCGTACGGGCTCGTAAGATTGCTGAGGAAATTGCCGAGCACGAACGCCGGGATCAGACGGGGTTCCCAGATGACGAGGGGTTTGAGAATTTCGGCGAAGCGCAGCTGCAGGGGACCGTACGACGCCGGGGCCAGCAGGAGCGTCAGCGCCGCGTACGCTCCGGCCACGGCGCCGATCTCCGCGATCCGGGCGGTGCGCCCCCTCACGCCCCGGGAGCGGGCCACCGGACGCGGACGATGGTCCGGATCCCGCCGCGCACGCGGTAATCGAGGTCCAGCTCCATCCACTCCGGCGCACAGGCGCGCACGAGGTCCTGGAGGATCCTGTTCGCCGCGTGCTCCTGGTAGATCCCCACGCTCCGGTAAGAGAGGAGGTAGTATTTGAACGAGCGCAGTTCGAGCACGCGCTCCCGGGGCAGGTAGCGGATCGCAACGGTTCCGAAGTCCGGCAGTCCCGACCAGGGACAGACCGTGGTGAACTCATCGGTCGAGATCTCCACCGTCGCGGGCGATCCCGAGTATTCGTAAGGAAACGTCTCGAGCAGGTCGGGCCGGACCGCCTCCGGATCACGGATCTCAAGGCGCAGATCGGGAGCCGGGGGAGCGGCCGCGCCCACCTTCCCGGCAGGGGACGCCGGATCCCTGGCCCCAGGGCCGCTTTGATGGGCCATCCGCTGCCGCCGGAGCATCGATCCCTCC
>VBAN01000362.1 GCA_005882445.1 Candidatus Segetimicrobium genomatis
CACGATCCCGTGATACTCGACGTCGCACCCGATACCCCGGAGCAGGCCGCTGAGGGTCACGGCGTTACTGTTGAACACCCTCCCGGGCGGGAGCGGAGCGGCGCCTTCCGTCGCGTCGACCAACTCGTCTCCGGTGGCGACCAGGGCGACCCGCGGGCGGCGGTGGACACGGAGCATCCCCACACCGCACGCGGCCAGCGCGCCGGCTGCGGCCGGGCTCACCACGCTCCCCCCCATCACCAACGGGATGCCTTCGCGGATCAATTCACCAGGGGCCGCGATGTGGGTCTTCCCGGGTGGCCACTCAACCCGGATCTGATCACCCGTGAGGCGGACGGCCTCCAGGGGCACCACCCTGTCGCCGCGCGCCGGCATCGCCGCCCCGGTCGTGATCACCCAGGCCTCTCCCCGCGCGGGGCCCTGCCCCGGAAGTTCTCCCATCCGGGCCGCCCCCGTAATGGGCAGGACCGCCGGCGTGCCCGGAGAGGCGTCTCGGACGTCGACGTCGTGGCACAGGTACCCGTCCATCGCAGGCCGGGCAAAGTGCGGCACCGGGCCGGGTGCGTGGACGTCTTCCGCCGCGACGCGTCCGTGAGCGTTCGGAACGGAGACCAGGTCGACGGCGAGAGGAGCCGCCTCCAGCAAGCGATCTACGGCGTCTTCAACTCTGGACACAGGCCTCACCGTCCGGCGCGGGGAAAGAAGGGACCGGGGCCGGCGCTCTCATTGTCTTGTCCACGATGCGAAGTGTCAATCTCGCCCGGCGCCACCCGGCCGCATGTTGGGGCCGCGGCCTGGGCCAACACCGCTCTCGCGCGGTTGGAACTGCGTGATCGCAACGCCCGCCTCGATCATCGCCCCACCGACCATCGTGCTCGCGGAGATCTGTTCGCCCAGCGCCAGGTGACCGCCCAGCACGCTCGTGAGCGGAACCAGATAGAGCCACGGCCCGGCGCGCGCCGCGGAGGTCTTCGCGGTCCCGTAGTTCCAGAACACCGTGGACAGCACCGTGCACACGCCGCCCAGAAACACGAGGTTGCCCCACACCGCGCCGCCAAGATGCGCCGCCCGATCAAGGAGGGATGAGTTCCACCCCGCGAGGAGCGGGAACGTACCCAGCACGGTCGTCAGCCCCGTGCTGGTCACGGGCCCGTACTTCCCGGTGAACGGGCGCACGGCAACGGCATAGACGGCCCATGACGCCGCGCCCAGGAGCACGAGCCCCGCCCCCCGCACAAACGCGCCGGCGCCGCCGGGGACGATGCCCCCAAGCGCATGCCCCC
>VBAN01000361.1 GCA_005882445.1 Candidatus Segetimicrobium genomatis
GGATCAAAAAAGAAGAGAGGACATTCTCCGCGGAGGAGGTGACCTGGGGATGTGGATCAAGCCCTCGTACGAGGAAGTATCGCTCTGCGCTGAAGTCACCGCGTACGTCTATACGAAGTAACTGACGTTCGGCTCTGGGGCCGGTTCGGCGGATGAGAGCCGGCCCCAGCGTTATCCGTTCCCTTCCTAAGCGATGCGCGTACGGTTGCTGGGCACCGCCGCCGGCGGCGGCGTCCCCCAATGGAACTGTCGGTGCACGAATTGCCTGGCCGCCCGGCGCAGCCTGATCGCGCCGCTGGCCCAGTGTTCCCTCGCGTTTTCGCCGGCCGGGCAGGAGTGGTACCTGGTCAACGCCACTCCCGATGTGACGCAGCAGCTGGCGCGATGGGAGGAACTCCATCCCCAGTCGGGGATCCGCTCGACCCCCATCCGCGGCGTGATCCTGACCGACGGAGAGCTCGACCACACGCTGGGGCTGCTGCACCTGCGCGAGGCCACGGGGTGGACGCTGTACGCGACCTCCCCGGTGGCGAGGATGCTGGAAGACCATCTGCGCCTGCTGCCGGCCCTGCGGCGGTACGCCGAGATCCGCGTGCGCGAGCTCTCCCTGGACGCTCCGCTCCTGCTCAGCGAAGGGTCCTCGCGGGTGGAAGTGCGGCTCGTGGAGACCGGGAGGCACCTGCCGCGCTATCTGGGCGGGACGGCCGGCGCCGCCGAGGGCGTCGGCGTGGGACTCATCCTGACGGATCTGTCCTCCGGCCGGCGGGTGGCGCACGCGCCGTGCGTCGGCGAGCTGTCGGACACCCTGCGGGACCATCTGCGGGGGGCCGAGGTCATCTTCTTCGACGGCACCTTCTGGAGCGAGGATGAACTGCGCCGCCTCGGGATCGGGGCGGAGGGGGCGACGGCGATGGGCCACATTCCGGTGGGCGGCGAGGAAGGCTCGGCGCTCTGGCTGTCGAAACTCTCGGCGCGCACCAAGCTGTTCGTCCACCTCAACAACACCAACGTGCTCCTCGATCCGGCGTCCGACGCGCGGGCGTGGATTCGCACCCTCGGCCTGGAGGTGGCCACCGACGGATGGGCCCTAACGCTGTAACGGAGCCGTGGCCCAAGGCCGTGTTCGAGCAGCGCATCCGCGACCTGCTGGCGCAACGCTATCACGACCGGCATCCCTTCAACCAGCGGATGCACGAGGGCACGCTCTCCCCCGAGCAGCTGCGCGGGTGGGCCGCCAACCGCTTCTACTATCAGCAGGTCATTCCCGTCAAAGACGCCGTCCTGCTCTCCAAGCTCCCGTGGGAGTTCCGGCGGGAGTGGATCCAGCGGATCATCGATCACGACGGGACCCGCCCCGGCGAAGGCGGCCTCGAGGCCTGGCTGCGGCTGGGCGAGGCTGTGGGCCTCAGGCGCGACGACCTGCTGGAGCATCGATTCCTGGTGCCCGCCGCCCGGTTTGCCTGTGACGC
>VBAN01000365.1:0-1346 GCA_005882445.1 Candidatus Segetimicrobium genomatis
CTGGGGAGCCGGCCGCTTCCCCCGGGCGGCCAGCAGCCGCTGCTTTCCGCGGGCGAGCAGATCCCGCACCTCCGCGGCCGGGCGCTCGAGCAGCGCGCCCACCGCGTCTGCGTCCTTGTCCACAAACAGCACATGGCGGCGGGGATCGTGATGCATCTCTCCCGGGCCATCGAGTCGGTAGGTCCGGCTGACAACCGCCAACTCCTCGGGCGGGAGGACGGCGGCGGCCTCCTCCAGCGTCCACGTGTAGAAGTCTCCGTCGTCCTCGAGGCTCTGGTCCGCGTCCTGGCTCCCGAAGAATCCTCCCTGCGCGCCGTCCGAGAGGGTCCCCATCGCGTAGCCCAGAATGCCCTCCGCGATCTCCCGGAAGAGGCCGCTTCCCGTCGCCTGGTAGGCGTGGACGTAGTTTCGAAGAATTTCCGAGTTGTCGTAGATCATCTTCTCGAAGTGGGGCACGATCCATGAGGCGTCCACCGAGTACCGGTGGAATCCGCCGCCGAGCTGATCGTAGACGCCGCCCCGGCCCATCTTCTCGAGCGTCCGGGTGACGATCGGCAGCGTCTGCGGATCGCGGGTCCGGTCGTGCAGCCGCAGGAGCAGTTCGAGCGCGCCCGCGTGCGGGAACTTCGGCGCGCCCCCAAAGCCGCCGTTCTGCAGATCAAACTGGCGCTCGATGTCGGCGACGGCCTCGGCGACCAACTCGGGATTCAGCGCGTCGTGGGAGGCGCGCGCGGTTCCGAGCCGGTGCAGCGCCTGGAAGAGCTCGTCGGCGTACGCGTAGGCCTGGTCGCGCTTGGTCCGGTAGAATTCGGCCACCGCGCGCAGCACCTGCCTGAACCCCGGACGGCCGATCGCGTTGTCGGAAGGGAAGTAGGTGCCGCCGAAAAACACCTTGCCCTCGGGGGTCAGGACCGCGGTCAGAGGCCACCCCCCCTGCCCGGTGATCGCGCTCACGGCGTGCTGGTACCGGACGTCGATATCGGGGCGCTCGTCCCGGTCCACCTTCACGGGGATGAAGTGGGCGTTGATGATCCCGGCAATCTCGGGATTCTCGTACGACTCGCGGTCGATGACGTGGCACCAGTGGCACCACACGGCGCCGATGTCGAGCAGGATCGGCTTATCCTCCGCCTTCGCCCGAGCGAACGCCTCGTCGCTCCAGGGATACCACTCCACCGGCTGGTGGGCGGCGGACCGGAGATAGGAGCTTGCAGCGCCGGCAAGTCGATTGGGCATGCGTGCCTCCTTTTCATTATACCGGATCGGGTTGGCATATCAGCAATTTGAAACACGAAGAGGAGACACGGGCCGAAACCCGTGTCCCCTCTGCACTTCTACTATTATTG
>VBAN01000365.1:1566-2560 GCA_005882445.1 Candidatus Segetimicrobium genomatis
GCGTCCGGCGAGGATCTGCGCGAGCAGGCCGCCGAACGAGTGGCCGATGATGGCCGGCTTCTTCTTCAGCCCATGGATGACTTCGTCGAAATGGTCCGCGACCTGCCCAACGGTCTTGTGCGCGATGATCGTCGTCATGATGGTCCCCCTCTGCCGAGGGAAACGTCAGGGGCCTGCTCGCCTTTGACGAGCAAGCCCCTATACATCTTGACGAGCCTAGCCTATGTCGTAAGATGTTCAAGCCCGTCGGCACATGCTCGGCTTACGGTATCGCCAGCCTTTTGTTCCCCGGGCATTTTGTCCCAGCCGCCTTTTTCAATGAAGGTACTTCTATCCCAGGAATCTACCGCCTTTAATTCTTTGAGTCTCGCCTTATAGCTCGGGTCCTTTATGAATTGGGCGACGCAGATCGCGGCCCGAGTCGCCAAGACCGCCCCATCGGTCCTCTGTCGGCTAGTGCCGCCGGTTGTCCAACCCCCCCACCCAAAGCCGATGATCATTGCGATGACTGCCCCGCAAACGAGGCCCCAACCTCCAAACTTGACCCTCCCTGCAGTTTCTGGTTTCATTGATAATCCCCCCCGGAAGTGACATCATGACGGTCCTTGACCCCCCTTAAGCCAGCCCCTTGGGCACCGTTCCTCCGGTATTGATACCTGTACATATTGTAGTAAGAAGGAGGTCAAGAATTAGACAAGAAAGGCGCATCGCGCAAATCTTGGCCAACATGCCGGATGCATTGGCCCTTTGCTGTTCCGACCTTAGACAGGGTCATGGTGCCCGAAATAGGTTCAGCGGCGAGCGGGAAGATCATCACCAAGACTCCGTTATCGTACGATGCGTTGGCACGAGTCGCATCCACCGCTAAGGGGAGGTCAACCGTACGGTTGTAGGGGCCGACTGACCATTCGCGCTGGAAATATCCCGGGCGCTTCTCCTGGCCCAATCCTCGCAATCTCCCTTGAACGGACAGCTGGCGGCCACTGACCGCGAT
>VBAN01000363.1 GCA_005882445.1 Candidatus Segetimicrobium genomatis
TCCCGAAGCGGTTCGGCGGCCCCGGCGATGGTTCTCCCGACTCGGAATGTGAAGCCGACGATCTCGTGATACCGGTCGCGGATGCAGGCGATGCGGTGGAGGGTGCGTTCGATCCCGGTTCGATTATCGTCGCGAAATCGGGTGACCCGGCCGAGCACATACTGCAGGTCCTCCGGACTCACCTCCCTGGCCAGCGCGACCGGTTCGCGGCGGTCGTAGACGTGAAGCCGCGGGACGCGGCCGAGATCCATTTCGATCTCCTCGATCCCGTCGGCGCCCTGCGCCTCGATCCAGGCGACAATCCATCGGGGAACGACAGCCAGAAGGGCGGCGATCTCGCCGGCGGCCGGCATCGTGTGCCCGGCGCCGTCAGTGACCGGTCGAAATCGCGAGATGGTCGAGGCCGGCAAACGTAGCCTGGAGCGTGATGGGCACCGTCCGGCTTGGTCCCTGTGCGCGGGTCTCTATAGGAAACAGCGCGAAGATGATCTCGACCTGGCGGGGGGCGTGTGCGGGGGCGATGATGACGCCGGTTTCCGTCATGCCTCCGGGAAGGACCGCCGGCCGGTCCTTGGCGGCGGGGTCCCGGGTCACACCGAACGGGGCGGGCCGCCCGTTCACCCTGACGAGGACGCCGGGGAGTCGAACCGAATAGTCCGCGGTCCCGTTATTGGTGATCCGGTAGCGGATCCTGATTTGATCCCGCCCTCGGAAGACCTGGAACGTTCCCTCAGCATCGCCGATGATCTGCTGGGCTTCCAGAAAAAGCGGCGGCGCGGCCAGCCATTGGGATGGCGCATCGGCGCGCACCGGGGCCGCGGCGGCGGGCGCGAGGCCTGTCCTGTTCGCAGAGGCAGGGGCGGCCCCCGGCGCAGGAGAGGGAGGCGGAGCCGGGCCCGGGCGGGCGGCGGTGACGGGCGCGGTTATGACGTACACCACATCCGCCGTGCGCTGGCCCGGGCCGATGACGAGATCCCAGATCGATGTGAGGTCCGCAAACCACACCACCATGTTGGTGACCCCCGTCGTCGTTTGGGGCAGGAGGACAAGGTCGTAGACGTCTTGCCCCCGCTTGACCGTCGTTGCGCTGACGAGGCGGGGGTCTCCGATCGCCACGGTGTCGATCCGCCGGTCGGCCCTGAGCACGGTGGCGTAGCCGGGCTGGAGGCGCAGCGACGTCTTCGTGGCGGCGCCGAATATGCGCACGATCAGGGCGGCCGGGCCGGCCGCGGGGGCGGCGGGCCCCGCTTGGCTAAGGAAGAGGGCCAGCAGGAGAATCCCAGGCAGTCTATATCGGGATCGGCTCATGCCCTGTCCTTCAGAAATTGCTCCATCCGCTCCGTGCCCCACTGGGAGATGTTGCGGCCTTCCAGGAGCAGCTTGCTCTTGAGCCGCCGGATCTTC
>VBAN01000364.1 GCA_005882445.1 Candidatus Segetimicrobium genomatis
TCGCCCTCCTCATGCCATGAGGACGTACCGCCCTCCGTCGGCCGCCACGATGACGACGTTCATGACCATCAGCATCAGATCGTAGTGCCAGCCGGCGGCATTCTCCCCCCAAAAGCCGGTGTGCCAGGCGGCGATCTTCTTCCAGATCGCGCCGAGCGAGATGAGCATGAGACCGATCCCGACAAGCTGCGTCAGGATCCCAACGATGAGCCCGAGCGCGCCCAAGGCTTCGCCCACGCCGACCATCAGCCGCAGCAACAGGAGACCGGTGTCGGTAAACTGCATGAGATGAAACACTAGGCGACCTCCTTGAGCGCGCCGGAAGATGCGGCATCGACCAGCCATCTCCTCATCGACGCCATCGTTTACGGGCAAATAATGCTCGCAAGACCTCCTCGGATCGCCCCGCGTAGCGGCGCCTGCCCCCTTGTGCGATCGCGACGATGTCGGCAATCCGATCGTAGACCGTATCTGGATAGGCTGCGGGAATCTCCGTTGCCATGCGCCGAATCGCATCCCGGATGACCTCTGAATGCGAGCGTCGAGAGCTTCTCGAGATGCGCCGCACCAACGCTTCTGTTTCCGGATCGAGCCGAACGCTCATGGCCATCGGTCTTCCTCGATAATTTACACCCGCAGCCGCGGGTCGAGCGCGTCCCGGAGTCCGTCCCCGAGCAGGTTCATGCCCACCACGGCAACCGTGATGGCCAGGCCGGGGAAGACCGCCGTCCACCAGGCGTCTCTCAGATATTGCCGGGCGCCGCTGAGCATGGCGCCCCACTCCGGCACCGGCGGCTGGGCGCCCAGGCCGACGTAGGACAGGCCGGCGGCGATCAAGATGTTGATCCCGACCCCGAGGGTCGCCAGCACGACAATCGGCCCGACGATGTTGCGGAGGACGTGGCGCCCGAGCAGGCGGCCCGTGGTGGCTCCGGCCGCCCGCGCCGCCTCGACGTACTCCATCTGGCGTACCGACAGTGTCGACCCCCGGACCGTTCGCGCGTAGACGGGCACCGCGCCGATGCCCACGGCGATCATCACGTTCACCAGACTCGGCCCCAGCGTCGCCACGACGGCGATGGCCAGCAGGATGCCCGGGAACGCCAGGAGCACGTCGGTCCCCCGCATGATCAGCGCGTCCCAGAGCCCCCCGTTGAAGCCCGCGATCAAGCCGAGCACGGTCCCGGCCATCATGGCGATCGCCACGGCGACGGCGCCGACCTCCAGCGAGATCCGGCTCCCGTACATCACCCGGCTCAACACGTCTCTTCCGAGTTCATCGGTCCCAAACGGATGGCCCCACGAGGGCGCCTGCAGAATCAGCTCGGGCGCGGGCGCCACAGGATCGTACGGGGCGATCCAGGACGCCAGCAGCGCCGTGGCGAGGAACACCCCCGTCATCACCACCCCGGCCAGCGCGCTCGGGCTGCGGACCAAACGGCGCAGCAGCCCGGAGTTAATCATAGGAGATGCGGGGATCGAGCGCGAGGTAGAGCACATCGACGGACAGGTTCACGAGCGCGTACACGGCGGCGGCAAACACGACGATCCCCTGGATGAGGGGAAAATCCCGCGACTGGATCGCCCCGACCGCGAAGCGCCCGAGCCCCGACC
>VBAN01000367.1 GCA_005882445.1 Candidatus Segetimicrobium genomatis
CGACGCTTCACAAGGGCGAATGGAATAATTCAAAGGTGCTCAAGGGCGACGTCGTTACAGAGGTCTCGGACCTGAGACGGGCATTGCGAGGGAACATCGTCGTCCACGGCAGCGCCAGGCTGGTGCAGACTCTCATCGAGCACGACCTGGTCGACGAGTTGCGCTTGATGGTCTTCCCGGTCGTCCTTGGGACGGGCAAACGCCTCTTCGGCACCCCCGGCGATAAGAAGCGCCTGCACCTCACCGAGTCCAAGACGGTGGGCGATGGCATCGACATCCTCATTTACAAGGCCGGGCAGAAGTAGGCGGAGGCGGGTTGCTGGGCATGAGCGCGCCCATTGGCATTGCGGCGATGGGCTGTCAGGCGAGTACCTCGACTGACGCGATCGGCTACCCCTTCGTCAGCCGCCGGGCCAGGTCGATGAAGACCTGCAGGCTCTGCGGGTTGCTCATCGCGTCCTGGCTGACCGCGGTCTCGGGCGGCGTCCCATCCAGGATGCGCTTGACCGGCACCTCGAGCTTCTTGCCGTTCAGGGTGCGGGGGATCTCCGCGATCTGGTAGATCTCGTCGGGGGAGTGGCGCGGCGAGAGCTCCTCGCGTAGCTTCTGCCTGATGCGGGCGCGCAGCGCGTCGTCGAGGGCGGCGCCGCCCCGCAGGGCGATGAAGAGCAGCAGCCGGCCTTCGCGGCCGAGCCGGCCCGTATCCACCACCAGGCTGTCCACCACCTCGGGCATCTCCTCGACGACCCGGTAGAACTCGCTGGTGCCGATGCGCACGCCCCCGCGGTTCAGCGTCGAGTCCGACCGGCCGTAGATCACGCAGCTGCCCCGGGGCGTGATCTTGATCCAGTCGCCGTGGCGCCACACGCCGGGGTAGGTCTCGAAGTAACTGGCGCGGTACCGCCGCATCTCGGGATCGTTCCAGAAGCCCACCGGCATCGACGGGAGCGGCTCGGTGAGGACGAGCTCCCCGACCTCCCCGATCACCGCGCGCCCCTGCTCGTCGAAGGCCTCGACCTTGGCCCCCAGGCCCCGGCACTGGATCTCCCCGGCGCACACAGGCAGGATCGGGCACATCAGGACGAACGCGGCGCAGGCGTCGGTGCCGCCGCTGAGCGACCCCAGCAGCAGGTCGCGCGACACGCGCTCGTAGACCCACTGGAACCCGTCGGGGGGCAGCGGAGCGCCGGTGGAGCCGAGGCCGCGCAGACGCCGGAGGTCGACCTCGCGTCCAGGCGCGATCCCGGCCTTCATGCACGCCTGGATGAACGGCGCGCTCGTGCCGAAGTAGGTCATCCCGGTTTCCGCCGCGAGCCGCCACAGCGCGCGCATATCCGGGTACGCGGGGCTGCCGTCGTACAGCACGATCGTGGCGCCCACCATGAGGCCGCCGATCAGGAAGTTCCACATCATCCACCCGGTGGTCGTGAACCAGAAGAACCGGTCCTCCTCCCCGAGGTCCAGGTGCAGCCGGATGGCCTTCAAGTGCTCCAACAGGACCCCGCCGTGGCCGTGGACGATCGCCTTGGGCAGGCCGGTCGTGCCCGACGAGTAGAGGATCCACAGGGGATGGTCGAAGGGGACCGGTTCGCACCGGAGCGGCGGAGCCGCCCGCGCCCCGGCGAGGAGGTCCGGCCACAGATGGACCCCGGGAAGGCCCGCGGCCGCCTCCGGTCCCGGCGCGAGAGACGGCACGACGATGGTGGTCTCCAGGGTGGGGATCTGACGCCGGATCTCCGCGACCGCGTCCCGGCGATCGTACGCGCGGCCGTGGTAGCGGTACCCGTCGACGGCGAAGAGCACCCGCGGCTCGATCTGCCGGAACCGGTCCACGACGCTCCGGATGCCGAACTCGGGCGGGCAGCTCGACCAGATCGCGCCGAGGCTGGCGGACGCGAGGAAGGCCACCACGGCTTCGGGGATGTTCGGCAGGTAGCCCACGACCCGGTCCCCGCGCCCCACGCCCATCTGCCGGAGCGCGGCGGCGACCCAGGCGACCTGACGGGCGAGCTCGGCGTAGGTGAGCGACACCAGCGGCCGGTCCTCGGCGCGGAACAGCACGGCCGGGTGCTCGTCCCGCCGCCTGAGCGCGTGCTCCGCGTAGTTGAGCTCGGCGCCGGGGCACCACCGCGCGCCCGGGAGGCGGCGGTCGGCGAGGATGCGGGTGTAGGGGCGGTGCGCGGTCACCCCGCAGAACTCCCAGATCGAGGCCCAGAATGCTTCCAGGTCCGTGACCGACCACTGCCAGAGCTCCGCGTACGAGCGGAAGGCCAGTCCCCGGGACGCCTTGAGCCACGCCAGGTAGCGGGTGATCGCGGCGCGGGCGATCGTGTCCGCGGAGGGCTCCCACAGCACCGTCCCTTCGGGGACGGCGCCCCCGGCCGCCGACGGCCGGCTCATCTCGGCGCCTTCGCGGGAAGGGACGGCACGGCGAGGCTCCCCTACTTCTTGTCCCTGCTGATGTAAATGGACGGCACCATGTCGCCCTTGGACGGACGCTGCCAGCCGAGAATCCCGAACCTGTTGCGCTTGAGGATCTCGCCCTTGACCCACGGCTTCCAGAGCTGCATCACGGTAGGATGCCACAGGAAGACCGCCCCGGGGTCGCGCACGAGGATATCCTCCGCCCGGCGATAGCTGGCGCACCGCTGGGAATCGCTCATGCCCGAGTTCCCCTCGTTCACCAGCCGGTCGTACTCGGCGTTCGACCACGGGTGGCGGCCGCCGGTCCGGTAGATGTTCATGAAGTTGCTGGCGTCATAGTAGTCGTACTCCCACGGGATCATGACGATCGGCAGCTCGTACTTGTTCAACCGGTCCATGAAGAGCTTGCGCTCCTGGTTCTGGACGCCCAGGTCGATGCCGAGGTTCTCCTTGATCATGGCCTGGATGGCCTCGCCCGCGGTCTGCACGGTGGGGGACGCGGCGCGGAGGAAGAGGTCGTACTTCGGGAAGCCCTTGCCCTCCGGGTACCCCGCTTCGGCCAGGAGACGCTTCGCCTGGTCGGGATTGTACGGCAGCGCGCCGGCGAGCCGCCCGGGATCGGCGCAGTGGAATCCCGGGGGCAGCATCCCGTACGCGGGCGCCGCCATGCCCCGCCAGACCGACTTGATGAG
>VBAN01000366.1 GCA_005882445.1 Candidatus Segetimicrobium genomatis
GTCCGGGGTGAGATCGATTCCGCCGCGCCAGGCCGCGGACAGGACACGCATGCGATCGCCGGTCGTCGAGGGATCGGCGAGCCGGAACAGGATCCCGGTGCGCTCCTGCGAGATCGACGCCACTCCCGCCCGGCGGGCCAGCGCGCGCAGCCGAACGACCTCGGCCAAGAGCTGCGCCGGCTCCGGGAGCGGGCCGTAGCGGTCGCAGATGCTGTCGACCGCGGCCTGGGAGTCCTCGACCGTTTGCGCGGCGGCGAGCTGCCTGTAGGCGGCCATCCGCTGCGCCGGCGATGGAATGTACGTGTCGGGCAGGTAGGCGCCGATGTCGAGGTCGATCGCCACCTCGGGCGGCTCGGAGACGATCTCGCCGCGCGTCTCCCTGATCGCTTCATCCAGGAGCCGCATGTAGAGGTCGAACCCCACGGCGGCGAGGTGGCCGTGCTGCTCGGGGCCAAGCAGGTTGCCCGCGCCGCGGATCTCCAGATCCCGCATCGCCAGGCGCAGCCCGGATCCGAGCTCGACGAACTCGCGCATCGCCACCAGCCGCTGCTCCGCCTCCGGGGTGAGCCGCGCGCGCCTGGGATAGAGCAGGTACGCGTAGGCCTGCTGGTCCGCCCGCCCCACGCGCCCGCGGAGCTGATAGAGTTGGGCGAGGCCGAGCAGATGGGCGTCCTCGATCAGGATGGTGTTGACCCGCGGGATGTCGAGGCCGATCTCCACGATGGTCGTGCAGACCAGCACGTCATACCGCCCGCCCAGGAAATCGATCATGACCTGCTCCAATCGCTCTTCGGCCATCTGCCCGTGCGCCACGCCGACCCGCGCCTGCGGCACCAGCCGGCGGATGCGGATGGCGGCCCGCTCGATCGTCTCGATGCGGTTGTGGATGACGTAGACCTGCCCCCCGCGGTTGAGCTCGTGCTGGATGGCCTCCCGGACCAGCGCCGGGTCTTCCTCTCGAATGAACGTCCGGATCGGCTGCCGGGCGTCCGGCGGCGTCTCCATGATGGACAGGTCGCGCAGCCCTGCCAGGGACATGTGCAGTGTGCGCGGGATCGGCGTGGCGGTCAGGGTGAGGACGTCCACCTGAGTCCGCAGCTGCTTGAGACGCTCTTTGTGGGTCACGCCGAACCGCTGCTCCTCGTCGATGATCACGAGCCCGAGATCCTTGAACTGCACCGACCGGCTGAGGATCCGGTGCGTGCCCACGAGCACGTCCACGGATCCGGTCCGGACCGCGTCGAGGATCTCCTTTTGTTCTTTGGAGGTGCGAAACCGGCTCAGCATCTCCACCCGCACCGGGAACGCCGCCATCCGCTCGCGGAAGACCGTGAAGTGCTGCTGCGCCAGGATCGTCGTCGGCACCAGCACCGCCACCTGCTTGCCGTCCATCACCGCCTTGAACGCGGCGCGGACCGCCACCTCGGTCTTCCCATACCCGACGTCGCCGGCCACCAACCGGTCCATCGGGCGCGCGGCCTCCATGTCCCGCTTGACCTCCTGGATCGCCTCCCACTGGTCGGGAGTCTCT
>VBAN01000368.1 GCA_005882445.1 Candidatus Segetimicrobium genomatis
CACCGAGCTCCTCCTCCAGAGGTTGATGGAGCGCGGCCGGGGGCTGATCTACGCGGTCGATCCTTCGCTGTCCGAACTCGAGCTCGCCCGGCGCCGGGTCGCCTCCGGGCTCGTGGAATTCATCCAGGGCAGCGCGGAAAATCTCAGCCGCCTGGTCCCGCAGGTCGACGTCGTGGTGTTCTGCAATGCGATCCACCTCATCAAGGACAAGTGCCAGGTCCTGAGCGAGATCCGCAAGGTCCTGGGCTCCGGCGGGACGCTGGCGTTCAACACGACGTTCTTCAAGGGCTGTTATCCCCCCGGCACCGAGCGGTTCTACCGCTACTGGATCCTCAGAGCGGCCCAATACCTCCGCGAGCGTGGAATCTCAGTCCTCCGGGCCGAGAAGTCCGAATCGCTGGAGTGGGTCACCCCTGAAGAGTACGGCGCGCTGGTCAGCGCGGCGGGGTTCGTCGAGCCGACGTGGCGCCTCCATGAGGTGACGCTCTCTCCGGAGAGCCTCGAGGACATCGGGCAGTTCTCCCTCTTTGTCCGCGGGGCGCTCCCTCGGGTGCCGCTGGAGATGGGCGCCGACGCCCTGGCCCAGGCCGTTCGCGTCGCCATGCGCGACGCCGGTATCCAGGGCGGCGTCCCCCGGTTCTGGCTGCAGTTCATCGCCCGGACGCCGGCCTAGGCGCCCCCGGCGATCCACCGGCGTTTGCCGCCGTCCGTGCGGGCATTCCCACGCCGGGCAGGTATGCCGCCCGCACCTGGCGCCACGTGATCGCCGGCCATCATCCCCTCCCTCTCCATCCATCCCCTCTTTCCCATCATTCTCCTCCCCAGCCCCTCCTCCGTTACCAAGCTACGCAGGCGCAAGAGACGGCAAAATCAGGGCTGCAGGCCTTCCTGGGGGACCGAATCGAAGTGATCTTTGGAAGGAGTAGAAAGGATCTGCGTATTCCCAATCGCCGGGCGATATGGTATAATACCCGGCAGTTGAAGGTCCGCGCCTGCGGCGCGGGCTTTTTCGTTTAGGGGGGGGTCCGGTCCGATGGGGTATCTGCGCCACCTCGAATGCACCCACTGCCACGCTCAGTACTCGCCCGACGCCCTGCACAACCTCTGCCCCCGATGCGCCAAGGTGCTCTTTCCTCGCTACGACCTGGAGCGTGTCCGCGCGGAGGTGTCGCGGGACGAGTTCGCGCGCCGCGAGCCGACGATGTGGCGGTACCGGGAAGTCATGCCCATCAACAATCCCGCGAACATCGTGACGCTCGGAGAGGGCATGACCCCGCTGCTGCCGCTCGAGGAGGTTGGCCGGCGGCTGGGGCTGCGCCGGGTGCACGTGAAAGAGGAGGGGCTCAATCCCACCGGCTCCTTCAGGGCGCGCGGGCTGTCGGCGGCGGTGAGCAAAGCCAAAGAACTGGGGGTCCGCGTGGCGTCCATGCCGTCGGCCGGCAACGCCGGATCGGCGGCCGCGGCCTACTGCGCCCGCGCGGGGATCGAACTCTACTTGGTCATGCCGGCCGACGTTCCGCACGTGAACCAGGTCGAGTGCGATGTCTGTGGCGCGCACACCTTTCTCATCCGCGGATTGATCAATGACGCCGGCCGGAGCCTTCGAGCGCGGGGACGCGAGCAGGGCTGGTTTGACATGTCGACCCTCAAGGAGCCCTACCGCGTCGAGGGCAAGAAGACGATGGGGTACGAGCTGGCCGAGCAGTTCGGGTGGAGCCTGCCGGACGTGATCATCTACCCGACCGGCGGGGGGACGGGCATCGTCGGGATGTGGAAGGCCTTCGAGGAGCTCGAGGCGCTGGGGTGGATCGGATCACACCGTCCCCGCATGGTCATCGTGCAGGCGGCGGG
>VBAN01000369.1 GCA_005882445.1 Candidatus Segetimicrobium genomatis
CGAGACACGACCTCACGAAAAGGCAAACCCGGAGCGATCCGGGGGCGCAAAGCGACAGGGCCACGGCTATCGGGGCCGGCTGCGCTGCCGAAGAGGGTGGCTTCCATCAAGGGAAGCCGGCCCTCTTTTCTTTGGGGGGCAAGGGGGGGTTGATGTGAGTGCCACAGCGCCGCGCCGGATAACGGCTCGCTCCCGCCGGATCGCCGCACGTCGCCGGAACGGTCGTCCCGCAGCCGGCCGTCCCAGCCCGACAAGGTCCGGCCGTCCCAACCCGACGAAGGCCGGTCGCTCCGATGTGATCAATCTCAGCATCCCTGGTCCGGACAAGGCCGGTCAGCCCACCCCGGCTGCTGCCGGTCGCTTTGATCCGGTCGAGTTTGGCATTCTTGATCTGATGGAGCCGTTGAACGGTGACCGCCGGGTCGGCGAGCGCCGGCGCGCCGGCCGTCCATCGGGCCATATCGGCCTGCCCCCACGCGTGCCCCGCGCCGCCGGCGTGGCGCTCGCGCTCGGCGCTGCTGGAGTCGCCGTCCTGCATCTCGTCCTCTTCGGCCGCGCCAAGCGTCACATCGGGTTTTGATCGGCCACGCTTCGCGTGCGCCCGGACGCACGACGGCCTCTCCTTGCCCAGGCGCACCTACTCTGGCTCGAACGGGACTCCCAATGAGGCCGGAGGCGATGCCTCGAGCGCGCGCAGCACCCGCGTGACGCGCCGCTGGACGCCGCCCGGCAGGGGCCTGAGCAATCGCCGGACGGGCTCAGAGTTCCCGAGGGTGACGAGCAGCAGCGCGAGGATCATCAAGGGAAAGGGGAGGGTGGGAAACACCTGCGTCGGCGCGCTGGGGATCAGACTCTGGAGCACGGTCGCCAGCGTCTGGAGCAGGACGAAGAGGTACGCGACCGCCGCCGCGCGGAGCGGATCCCAGTTGCCGAAGACCACGAGCGCCAGGACGATCCAGCCCGTGCCCTCGATCCCGTAGGGACGGCTCCACCCCGGCTTGACCGCCAGCGAGAACGAGGCGCCGCCCAGGCCCACCAAGGCTCCGCCGATGAGCGTGTAGAGGTAGCGCATTCGGATGACGTCGACCCCGCGCGCGAATGCTGCGGCCGGCCGCTCCCCCAGCCCCCGCAGCGTCAAACCCGGCTGTGTCCTGAACATGTACCACCAGACTCCGGCCGCCGCCACGACGCTCGCATAGACGAGCGGGTCCTGGTTGAACAGCAGGGGCCCGATGACTGGCAAGTGCTGCAGCGGAGGGATGGGGGTGTACGGCACCTGGGGTCCGGGGAGGTGGGCGATGGGATTTCCCAGCACGTAGGCCAGGTTCTGGGACACGATCATCAACACGAACAGCAGGGGGATGGGAGTGTACGGGACCTCGGGTCCGGGGAGGTGGGCGATGGGATTTCCCAGCACGTAGGCCAGGTTCTGGCACACGATCATCAACACGAACCCGGTAGCCACCTGGTTTTGGCGCAGGGTCAGGCTTCCGGCCGCGACGATGAGGCCGCCGGCCGCGCCGACCGCCATCGCCGCGGCAAATCCCGCGAGCAGGTTGTTGGTGGCCCGCGCGGCTGCAAATCCGGTCATCGCGGTGAGCAGGATCAGCCCATCCAACGACAGATTGATCACCCCCGCCTTCTCCGCGATCGTCTCGCCGAGCACCGCGAAGAGGACCGGGGGCGAAGCGCCCACGACGGCGGCCCCGAGGGCGACGAAGTTGACGGGTCACCTCCCCCCCGGGGCCAGCCGGGCCTGCGCTCCGCGCATGAGCAGCGCGACCAGGACCAGCGTCCCCTCGAGGATGCCGCTGATCGAAGAATCCAAGTGCAGCTGCAGCGGGAGCTGCAGGCTCCCCGTTGAGACCGCGGCGAAAAACGCGGAGATGAGGATGCCCGCGAGGACGTTTGAGCCGGCGAGCAGCACCACCAGGATCGCGAGGAAGCCGTAGCCGCCCGAGATCAGCGGAAAGAGCTGGTGTCTGGAGTAGGCGCCGATTACCAGGACGAACCCGGCCAGCCCGGCGAGGCCGCCGCAGCCCGCAAAGGCCCACAGCAGTCCCCGGGTCACCGGAATGCCCCGGATGTAGGCCGCGCGGCTGCTCTTGCCGATGGCTTTGAGGCGGAGGCCAAACTGCGTCCCGCGCAGGGCGGCCGCGATTAGCCCGATCGCGACCAGCCCAAGGATCGCTTCACCAGGGATGACCAGCGGCGGAATCGTGAACGTGGGCAGCCACAATCTGTCGGGAAAGGGCAGGGTCCCGCTCGTCGAGGCGATCCCCGGCCGGGCCCAGGGACCGAGCACCAGGTACACGGTCAGGCTGCCGGCGATGAAATTGAGGCCCAGTCCCCCGAAGATTTCGTTGACGTTGCCGTAGGCCCGGAGCGCGCCCGCGAGCCCGCCCCACATCCCGCCTCCCAGCATGGCGGCGAGCCCTGCCAGGATCACGCCGGCCCAGGCCGGCACGCCGGGCTCCAGCGTCCGCAGGAGTCCGGTCGCGAACACGGCGCCAAAGATCACCTGGCCTTCGATGCCGATGTTCCACACGCCCGCCGCAAAGGTGAGGAGCAATCCCGCCGCGCAGAGCAGGAGGGGGGTCCAGGCGGTCAGCACATATGAGACTCGCTCCGGCGTTCCGAAGGCGCCCGCTGCGATCAGGCGGTACGCTTCCAGGGGCGAGGCGCCCAGCACCGACAGGATTCCCGCGCCGCACGCCGCCGTCAAGACCAGGCCCAGGACGCCGGCTGCGATGGACCGCAGGACGCTCATCGTGTTGCCGGCGGTGGTCACGACTGCATGTCCCGGCCCACCGGGGCGTCTCCCGCCATGAGCCGCCCCAGCTGCTCAACCGTTGCCCGCCGCGCGTCGAGCGGCGCGGAGACGCGGCCGCTGAAGAAGACCAGGATCCGATCGCTGCGTTCGAGGAGCTCGTCCAGATCGGACGAGGAAAAGAGGACCGCCGTGCCGCGCCGGCGCCGTTCCAGCACATGGCTCCAGATGGACTGCGCGGATTCGACGTCGAGGCCGCGGGTGGGGTGCTCCATCAGGAGCACGGCGATCTGCTCCGGGAGGAGCGCCAGCAGCACGCGCTGCTGATTTCCCCCCGACAGTTCCTGGACGGGCGTGCGGGGTGTGCCGCGAACGTTGTACTCTCCAATCCGCTGCGCCGCGGCCCGCGACGCGGCGTGCCAGTCCACGAACACCCCCGGTCGCTCCGCCAGGGCGAGGTGGTCCGCCACGGTCAGCCCGGGAATCAAGGCTTCGCCGAGACGTCCGGCGGGAACGTAGGCGACTCCGGATGCGAGGAACTCCCGGTAGGGACGGCCGGTCAAATCCCGGCCCGCGACGGACACGCGGCCCGCTGCAGGGGGGATGAGCCCCGCGCACGCCTGTAAAAAGAGGCGCTGGCCGCTTCCCTCCAGCCCGGCGAGGCCGATCGCTTCCCCCGCGCGCACCCGAAGGGAGACGTGCGCGATGGGCGAGCGCGCATCGTCGATCGTGAGGGCGGCGAGCTCGAGCACCGGGGGGCCGAGCGTGATCCCGATGCGGGGGGCGTGCGGGAGCTCCCGGCCGAACATGAGCTCCACGAGACGCCCGGGGTCGCAGGGCGCCGTGACGTCCCCGGCCACCCGGCCGGCCCGCAGGACGGTGACGGCGTCGCACAGCGCCAGCACCTCCTGCAGCTTGTGGGAGACGAAGAACACGACCTGGCCCTGCCCGGTCATCGTGCGCAGCGCAGCAAACAACTTGACCCGCTGCGGCTCAGAGATCGCCGTCGTCGGCTCGTCGAGGATGAGGACCCGGACCCCCAACCAGAGCAGGCGCAGGATCCCCAACTGCTGCCGCTCGCCGGCGCTGAGGCCCGCGCACGGGGCGTCCGGGTCGAGGGAGAACGCGAACTGGGCGGCGAGGGCGCGCAGCGCGTCGCGGGCCCCCCGGCGGTCCGGGACCAGGCCGGCCAGACCGTGCCTGTGGCGTGAAACCGGCCGTCCCATCAGAAAGTTGTCCAGCACGCTCAACCTGGGAAAATCGAGCGGGTCCTGGTGGAGCATGCCGATCCCGAGGCGGAGGGCTTCGGCGGGTGAGGCGATCCGGACGGGGGCGCCGTCCAGGAGGATCTGCCCCCGGTCCGGCGCGGTAAAGCCCGAGAGGATCTTCATCAACGTGCTCTTTCCCGCGCCGTTCTCCCCGAGGAGGGCGCGGACGCTGCCCGCCTCCGCCGTGAGGCTGATGCCGTCGTTGGCGCGGACCGGGCCGAAGGACTTGTGGATGTCCCTCAGTTCAACGCGCATCGGCTCGCGCGGGCAGAGGCCGGTCCATCACGATCCTCCGCGAGGGCGGCCCCTGCGGAAGGCAGCTTCGAGGGGCGCGCTACCTGCTTGGTCCTTCCATTCCCTGCAGCAGTTGGGGCATGTACCAGATCTGGAGATCGGTGGCGACTTGGCCGGGTTTGAGGTAGAGGGATCCGTCCTGCAGCCACAGGGGTCCCTTCCAAAGAATAATCAGGTGGTTCCCCAGGCCGCGGATCAGGGTGTCGATCCGTACGCCCGCCTCGGCGCTCAGCGCGGGGCCCCGTTCAAAGCCGACGGCGGAGGTATCCGGATTGTCGATATCTTTCCAGTCCGGGCCGTTCCAATCCCAGTATTGCTTGTAGGTGCCGCTCGTGACCAGCCGGATCGCCTTGACGTAGGCCGGCCCCCAGTTGAAGTACGGGACCCCCAGACAGACGCTCGGCGCTTCCCGGCAGGCTTCCTTGAAGTCGTAGGGGATCGCCCACACCTTGCCGCCGGCGTTGGCCGTTTTGTTCGCCTCGACCAGGGCTTCGGTCGTGTCGATCCCGGAGGCCACCACATCGTAGCCGGTGGTGTAGAAATCATCGGCCACCTTGGTCGGATCGAGGGTCTGGCCGGGAATGTTGAACCAGAAGCCGATCCAGGTCACCTTGAACTTCAGGCCGGCCG
>VBAN01000370.1 GCA_005882445.1 Candidatus Segetimicrobium genomatis
CCGCATAGCCCGCGACCTCCAACCCCGCGGGCGAACGGGGCAGACGCTGCGCGATTCCGACATGAGCAATGAAGCCGACCCGCGGGGCGTTCTGAGGGGCGGCGACGGCGGGCCGCCGCCACACCGCATCCCCGAGCGCGGCGGCCGAGAGCAGGGCGGAATAATTCAAGAACGCGCGGCGCGTCCAGGTCACGGAAGTGTTCTCCCGCACCGGCGCCCGGCGCCGGCATCCAATCCGCATGAGGGCAGTATTCGTGATCGGCTCGTGACACTCTTCGCGCACGCTCTACCCGGCGCCCGTCCGGGACCCCCCGTGCAGGGCGAAGCCTGAATCAGCCGTGAGGTGCGGGGTATGCGAATGCTTACATACGTGCTCAGCAGCCTGCTCGTGATCTCGCTTGCGGCCGTGGGGGCCACCGCCCACGACAGCGGGAACTCCGGTCCGTCGTCCACCCAGACCCAGATGAACTCCGAAGCCAAGACGTTCTTCGATCAGGGACAGGAATACTCGAAGAAGCGGTCGTGGGACCTGGCGGTCGCCGCGTACCAACAGGCGGTGCGCGCCGAGCCGAAGTTTGTCGAGGCCTGGAACGGGCTGGGCCATGCCTGCCGCAAGGTCAAGCAGTATGACAAGGCCCTCGACGCCTACAAGCAGGCGATCGCGCTCCGGCCGGACTACGCCAACCCCCACGAATACCTGGCCCGAACCTACGTCGCGCTGGGGGACAAAGACGCCGCGATGCGGGAGTACGAGATCGTGAAGCGCCTGGACGCGAAGATGGCGGTGGACCTGCTCAAGGCCATCGAGGCCAACAACCCCGATCTGGGGGATGAAGATTAGGGCGGAAGCGCCCGGTTCCGGACATACGGTCAGGATCGATCTCGCGCTGCTGCTCCTGCGGGTGATCCTGGCCGCGGTGTTTGGGACGTACGGCTATCTCAAGTGGGCCGGCGGGCTCGGCCGCCTGGCCGGATTGATGCTGACCGTCCATCTACCGTTTCCGGACGCTTCCGCCCGCCTGGTCGCCGCGCTGGAATTGGGAGGGGCCGTCCTGCTCCTGATCGGGCTGGGGACCCGCCTGATCGGCGCCCTGCTCGCGGTGGAAATGGCGGTCGCGATCGCCACCGTGGTCTGGCCGCGTGGATTCGTCGGCGGGTTCGCGTTCGAGATGACGCTGCTGGCGGTCGCCCTTTCCGTCGCCATCGCCGGCGGCGGCAGGCTGTCGATCGGCCGCGGCCGCCTCTCCCGCTGAACTGCCCGCGCCGCCGGAGGCTCTGCTATAGTTGGGGGTGTGGCATCGTCACGCTCCGGCACCCTGTATCTCGTGGCCACACCCATCGGCAACCTGGAGGACATCACGCTGCGCGCCCTGCGCGTCCTCCGGGAGGTGGCCCTCATTGCGGCGGAAGACACCCGGCGGACGCGCAAGCTCCTGGCGCACCACGGGATCCCCGCCCGGGTGTTGAGCGTCCACGAGCACAACGAGCTCGCCCGCGCCCCCGAACTGATCGCCCGCCTGCTTGCCGGAGAGTCCATCGCCCTGGTCTCGGACGCGGGCACACCGGGGCTGAGCGACCCCGGCGTCGAGCTGGTGCGGCAGGCGGTGGACGGCGGCATTCCGGTGATCGCGCTCCCCGGCCCCAGCGCGTTCGTGACGGCCCTGGTGGCTTCCGGGCTCCCCACCGAGCCGGTCACGTTTCTCGGCTTTCTCCCGCCGGCCCCGGGCGAGCGCCGGCGGACGCTCGAGGCCTACCGCGCGGTCGCCCACACGCTGGTCATTTACGAAGCGCCCCACCGCCTGCTCAAAACCCTGCAGGCGCTGCTGGCCGCGTGGGGCGACCGGAGGCTCGCGGTGGCGCGCGAGCTGACGAAGATCCACGAGGAGTTGTTCCGGGGCACGATCGCGGAGGCGGTCGGCCACTTCACCCAGCAGCGGCCCTTGGGAGAGTTCACCCTCGTGGTGGCGGGCGCCGGGACGGCGAGGGAGACCGCCGCGGCTGGGGAGCCGGTGGCCGCCGGGGGCGAGCGGACGGCCTCGGCAGCGACGGATCCTCAGGCGGAGGAGGCGGCGCGGTCGTTTCTCAGCGCCGCGCTCAAGGAGGGCACCGCTCCCTTTGAGGCGGTGCGGCGCGCGGCGCAGGCGACCGGGCTCAGGCGCAACGCGGTGTACCGGATCTGGCTGTCGCTCAAGCAGGGGGCGGCGCGGTGAAGACCGTCCATACCGCCGTCACGGAGATCGAAGCGGTGACGCTGCAGGGGCTGCTCGAGGAGGCGGGGATCCCCGTCGTGCTCTATCCGATCATGCATGCCGGCCTCCCTGAGCCGGTGCTGCCGGTCGAGCGGTGGGACCTGCTCGTGCCCGACGGACGCGCCGCCGAGGCCACGGAGTTC
>VBAN01000371.1 GCA_005882445.1 Candidatus Segetimicrobium genomatis
CGATCCCCGCGGACGACGGCGGAGTCGATCTGTACGTGGCCACCCAGTGGCTGCACGTCGACCGCCAGCAGATCGCCCCCTGCCTCGATCTTTTGCCCGACAAAGTGCGGCTGCACCTCGCCGGCGTCGGCGGGGCGTTCGGCGCCCGGGAGGACGTCAGCATGCACATTCATGCCTGCCTGCTCGCGCTGCGGACCCGCAGGCCGGTCAAGATGGCCTACGGCCGCGCGGAGTCGTTCTTCGGCCACGTGCACCGGCACCCGGCCCGGATCTGGATGCGGCACGGGGCGAAGCGCGATGGGACCCTCGTCTCCGTGCGCGCGCGCATCCTGCTGGACGGTGGGGCGTATGCGTCCTCGTCATCGGCGGTCGGCGCGAACGCCAGCACGTTCGCCACGGGACCGTACGAGGTGCCGAACGCGCTGATCGAGGGGACGTGCGTCTACACCAATCATCCGCCGTGCGGCGCGATGCGGGGCTTCGGCGCGGTCCAGGCCTGCGTCGCCTACGAAGCGCAGATGGACAAACTGGCCGCGCGGCTCGGGCGAGACCCCGTTGACCTGCGACTCCAGAACGCGCTGTCCACGGGGTCGCTCCTGGCCACAGGCCAGATCGTGAGGGGGAGCGCGCCCGTTCGGGAGGTGATCCGGCGCTGCGCCGCGCTGCCGATGCCCGACCCCGCGCCTCGCGATCCCGGCGGCAGGGGAGGAGGTCGCGCCTACCCGGGCGGCGCCGGGAACGTGTCGCGAGGGGAGGGGCTGCGGCGGGGCGTCGGGTTCGCGGTCGGGTGGAAGAACCTCGCCTACAGCGAGGGGTTCGATGACTCATCCGAGGCGCGCGTCAGGCTCGCCGCCGGCCCCGGTGGGCCCAGGGCCGAGGTGGAGTGCGCCGCCGCCGAGGTGGGGCAGGGGATCCATACGGTGCTCGTCCAGATCGTCCGCACCGAACTGGGCGTCGAGACCGTCGTGCTCCATCCGCCGGACACCCGGATCGGATCCGCGGGATCGACGTCGGCGTCCCGGCAGACGATGATGTCGGGCGGCGCGGTCCAGCTGGCGTGCCTCGCCGTCCGCGAGGCGCTGTTCGCCCGGGTGCGGCAGCGGACGGCCGTCGAGGGGACGGGGCTGCGGGGCGATCTCGGGATCGAGAGCGGGCAGGTGTGCGCCGGCGGGGTGCCGCTCGCACCCCTGGAACGGTTCTTGGACGAGCCGATCGAGGCGCTGCGGGTCTACCATCACCGCCGGACGCGTGCGCTCGATGCGGCCGGACATGGCGATCCCCATGTGGCGTTTGCCTTTGCCGCGCAGCGCGCCGTCGTCGACGTGGACACCGATCTTGGGTTGGTCCGAGTCGTCCAGATCGCGACGGCGCAGGACGTCGGCCGCGCCCTGAACCCCCAGAGCGTCTACGGCCAGATCGAGGGCGGGACCGCCCAGGGGTTGGGGCTGGCCCTCATGGAGGAAGTTCAGCTGAAAGACGGGCTGATCGAAAACGCGTCGTTTACCGATTATCTGATCCCGACGATCCTGGATATGCCGCCCGTCCTCGCCGCGCTCGTGGAGGAGCCCGAGCCGGGGCTTCCATTTGGCGCGAAAGGGGTGGGCGAGCCCTCGACCGTCGTCTCGACCGCGGCGATCCTGGCCGCGCTGCGCGACGCGACCGGCCGCGATCTCCACCGGGCCCCGGTCCGCCCCGATGACCTGGCCGGACTGACCCCGCCTGCGGCGACCCGGGAGCCGCCCCCATCGCCCGAGGTGCCGGGGCCCGCCCCGATCCCGAAATATCTCGGGCTGGAGGCCGGTCAGCAGGAGATCATCGGCGAGTAGGCTTACCGGGCGGCGAAGCGGAAATTGCTGTATTGGGCCTTGAGCGAGGCGTCGAACCGGGTCGAGTGCAGCACCTGTTCGGTGAGCACCCAGATCCCGTTCATGAGGGAGTACCGCTGCTCGATATCCATGCGCCCCCACGCGTACTGGAGTGTCCCATCGATCACGATCAGTCCCCGGGGATTGTTTTTGGGATCCCGGGCCTTGCCCTGGACCAGATAGTACCGGTCATCGTCCACGAGCTTCTCCCCGAGCACGGTGAGATCGAACCTCGACAGAAACACCCCGACGGGCTCGCTGGATTCGAACAGCCGGCCGACGACGTACTGGTTGATGGCGCCGCAGAAGGTGCCGGCCGTCGCCTCCCCGATGGGGAGCGTCTGGCGCCCCTGGTCGAGGCGCAGCGTTCCGCTGAACACGCAGTTGGGCGGCCCGGTCACCGGCTTCTCGATCCACAGCCTGAAGACGGCGTCCGCAATCCCGGAGATGCTCCCGCTCGCCGCGGACACGCGGGAGAGGACCTCCGCAGGGGGAGGTGGCTGGGCCGCGGTCTGCTCGCTCAGCAGCCCGAGCGTGAGCACCAGGGCCGCAGCGGTCGCCACCGCACGCGATGACATGTCAATCATCCTAGCATAATTGGCCCGGGCCGCGAAGGAGAAGCGGGCCGGGAGCGGAACCATTCCTCGAGCCCAGTCACAACGCAGGGTCACTCGCGATGCTTGACCGGATTACGGTCTCTGTGGTGCAGCACCGCTTCGTCGCCATCGTCGCCGAGATGGGCGAGGCGATGCTGCGGACCGCCTACTCCCAGATCTTGAACTCGAGCCGGGACTTCTCGACCGCCCTGTGCGATGGACAGGGCCGGCTGGTGGCCCAGGCGGAGCACGTGCCGATCCACGTCGGCGGGCTCCCGTGGGCGGTGCGGGCGATTATCGAGGACTTTGAGGGCGGCATCCGCCCCGGCGACCTCTTCCTCCTGAACGATCCGTACCACGGCGGGAACCACCTCCCGGATCTGACGGTGCTCCTCCCCGTGTTCGCGCACGGCCATCTGGCCTTCTGGTCGGTCAACCGCGCCCACCAGAGCGACATCGGGGGCTCCACGCACGGCGCCTACAACCCCGCGGCGACCGAGATCTGGCAAGAGGGGATCCGGATCCCGCCCCTCAAGCTCTACGACGCCGGCGACCTGCGCGAGGACGTGATGCAGATGATCGCGGCCAACGTGCGCCACCCGCAGGATTTCCTCGGCGACCTGCGGGCCTCGATCGGCTCCGCCCGCCTCGGGGAGCGGCGTCTGCTGCGGCTTGTGGACGAGGCCGGCGTCGATACGGTGGCGGCGGCGGTCGGGGAGATCCTGGACAGCACCGAGCGTCAGACCCGCGCCTGTATCCGCGCGTGGAAGGACGGGGTCTACCGCGGGGTGGCCGTGCTGGACGACGATGGCCACGGCGCCACCGACATCGCCATCCGGGCAACCGTGCGCAAGGCCGGCGACCAGCTGACGGTCGACCTGACCGAGAGCGATCCCCAGGTCGAAGGATTCGTGAACTCGTCGTACCCCAACACGATGTCCGCGGTCCACATGGCCCTGGCCTACCTGATCGACCCCGACATTCCGAAAAACGACGGAACATTTCGTCCCCTGACCGTCGAGCTCAAGCAGGGGACCATCGTGTGGCCGTATCCCCCAGCGCCCGTGACCCTCTCGACGAACCACTGCGGTCAGGAGATCGCCGAGGCCGTGATCAAGGCGCTGGCCGGGGCGTGTCCAGAGCGCGCGATCGCGGGATGGGGACGCCGGTTTCGGATCTCCATCCGCGGGGTCGATCCCCGGACGCGGCGGCCGTTCATCTGGCACATGTTCCACGCCCGGCCCGGCGGCGGGGCGTCTGCCGCCGGGGACGGCTGGCCGTCGGCGGGGGAGGGACAGGCGGCCGGCGGCATCAAGTTCGGCAGCGTGGAGGTCACCGAGGTGCGGTTCCCGCTCTTCCTCGGGCGGCACGAATTCCGGCCGGGCTCGGGCGGGGCCGGCCGCTTTCGAGGCGGGGTCGGGTCAATCCTGGAACTGAAGATGGAGACCGCCGAGCCGGCGCGCGCCAACACCGCGGGCGACGGGGTGCGCCATGCGCCGTACGGACTGTTCGGCGGCAAGGACGGCCTCCCGCACCGCTACCGGCTGGTCTCCCGCTCGGGATCCCGGTGGCTTGCGACCAAGGAGGTCGGGATCCCGGTTCGCCCCGGGGATGTCTTCCTCGTGGAGTCTTCCGGGGGCGGCGGCTACGGCGATCCGGCGGAGCGCGATCCCGCGGCGCGGGCCGCAGACCTGGACAACGGGTTCATCATCGGGCGGCGCGCGCGAGCGGTGAACGGACCGCGGCGCAGGCGGCGCTGAGCCGCGATTCGGGACGGGCAATGTTTCGGATCGGCATCGACGTCGGAGGGACGTTCACCGACCTCGTCGCGATCGATGAGGCCGGACGGGTCGCCCTGACCAAAGCGGCGTCCACGCCCGACGATCCCTCGCGCGGCATCATCGAGGGGCTGGGACTGCTCGCCGGGGAGTTGGGGCGGGATCTGGCCACGCTGCTGGCCGAGACGGACCGGCTCGTCCACGGGACCACGGTCGCCACGAACGCCTTGATCGAGCGAACAGGCGCGCGGGTCGGCCTGCTCACCACCGGCGGCCACCGCGATGTCCTCGAGATGCGCGAGGGGCTGAAGGAAGACCGGTACAATCTCCGGATGCCGCCGCCCGTCCCGCTGGTTCCCAGAGCGCTCAGGATCGGGATCCGCGAGCGCATCCGGTTCGACGGGACCGCCGCCGTGCCGCTGAGCCGTGCGTCGGTCGAGGCGGGGATCC
>VBAN01000372.1:0-2071 GCA_005882445.1 Candidatus Segetimicrobium genomatis
TTCTCGCCGTGGTCGTATCCGCGAGTCTGCTCATCGGCGGCGCGGTGACACCGGGGATCGCGGCGGGGCCGCCCATGATCAAGCCCAAGAATCCGCCGTTCCGCATCGCGCTGGCGAACTCGTACATCGGCAACACCTGGCGCATCGAGATGGAGAACTTGTGGAAGGCCGGGGTTCAGATGCCGCCCTACAAGACCCTGGTGAAGGCCGAGGTCTTCAACTCCGGCAACAACGTCCCGGCCCAGATCCAGCAGATGGACAACCTCATCTCCTCCAAAGTCGACGCGATCGTGATCAACGCGGCGTCTCCCACGGGTCTCAACGGCGTCATCGCGCAGGCGTGCGCGGCCGGGATTCTGGTCGTCTCGTACGACAACGTGGTCACGGCCCCGTGCGCCGTCAAGGTGAACACCGACCAGTTCCAGTTCGGCAGGCAGCTGGCCGGGTTCATCGTGAAGGAGCTTCACGGCCGGGGCAACGTGATCATGGACACCGGCGTGCCGGGGACCCACGTCGATGAGCAGCGGAACGCGGGCGCCGACAGCGTCTGGAAGGAAAACCCCGGGATCAAGGTCCTCACACGGTTCAGCGGCATGTGGGACTCGGCCACCACGGAGCAGAGGTTCGCCCCGCTCCTGTCCACCTTCCCGAAGATCGACGGCGTCTGGGCTCAGGGGGGCACGGACGGGATCATCAATGCGTTCATCAAAGCGGGCCGGAAGCTCCCGGTGATCGCCGGCGAGGCGGAGAACGGATTCCGGGTCGCGATGGTGAAGTACAAGTCGGCGGGGTTCCGGGGCATGTCGATCGGCCAGCCGCCCTACCTGGTGCTGGTGTCGTTGGCCCTCGCCGTCGACGTCCTGAAGGGGGCGCGGAAGGCGGAGGACATCACGATCCCGTTCCCGGTCGTGACCTCCGATGATGTCGCGTACGGGAAGAACGCGTTCCCCAAGCTCCCGAGCAGTTTCTTCGACGATTTCGCAGGAACGGATGTCCCCATCTGCGTGGAGGCGGCCCAGAACGGGACCCCGTGTCCCGGGACGCTGAGCGTGCATCTCCCGTAGCCGCCTCGACCGAAAGCAGTGATCCACGCCGGCCCGCGGCGGGCTGCCGCGGGCCGGCAACGCTATCCTTCCGGTGAGGGCCGATGCCCCGCGTTGAGGCGATCGACGTTTCCAAGTCGTTCGGGGGCGTGCACGCGCTCCAGGAGGCGTCGTTTGAGGCAGACGGCGGCGAGGTCCATGCGCTCGTCGGGGAGAACGGCGCCAGCAAGAGCACCCTGATTAGGATCCTCAGCGGGCTGCTGCGCCTGGATCGGGGGCAGCTGCGGGTCGATGGGCAGAGGGTGCGGATCGACCGCCCATCGGCGGCGCAGCGCCTGGGGATCGGCACGGTTTTCCAGGAACTCACGCTGCTCCCGCACATGACGGTCGCCGAGAACCTGCTGCTGCGGCGGGAGCCGCGGGATCGATTCGGGCTCATCCGGCCGCGGGAGCTCTCGCGCCAGACGGCGGAGCTGCTCTCCGGGCTCGGACTCCCCGAGCTCGACGTCGACAGTGTCATGAGCGGCCTGCCCCTCGCCCAGCGCCAGCTGCTGGAGATCGCCAAGGTCGTCTCCCGCGCGCCGCGGATCCTGCTGTTCGACGAGCCGACCTCCGCCCTGGCCGAGCGCGAGGTGACGTGGCTCATGGACTTGATCCGGCGGCTGCGGGACGGGGGGCGGACCATCGTGTTCACCTCGCACCGGTGGAACGAAGTCCACGACATCTCCGACCGGATCACGATCTTCCGCAACGGCCAGCGCGTCGGCACGTTTGCGGCGGCCGACATCGACGAGAACCGCGCGGTGGAGTTGATGACCGGCCGCCACGTCAGCGCGGTGTTCCCGCCCCTTCCCCCGCTGGGGGCTCCCGAGCCGGTCCTGGAGGTCCGGGGCCTCGCGGCGGGCCGGGTGCAGGGCCTCGACGTGACGCTCCACCGGGGAGAGATCCTCGGCATCGGCGGCCTGCAGGGACAGGGGCAGCGCGACCTCTTCCTGTCGCTCTTCGGCGCCCAGCGCCAGCTGCTGGAG
>VBAN01000372.1:2158-2516 GCA_005882445.1 Candidatus Segetimicrobium genomatis
ATGACGCTGCCCGTGCTGGGCGCGCTCAGCCGGCTGGGATATGTGGATCTGCGGCGGGAGACGGACACCGTCCGCCGGATGATCGATCAACTCGGGATCCGGACGACGGGTCCCGATCAGATCGTCGGCGCCCTCTCCGGCGGGAACCAGCAAAAAGTCTTGATCGGCCGCTGGCTCGTCACCAACGCCCGGATCCTGCTGCTCTATGACGTCACCCGCGGCGTCGACGTGGCCACCAAGCACGACATCTACGACCTCGTCACCGCGCTGAGCGCGGAAGGACGGGCCATCCTCTACTACTCGAGCGATACGGCGGAGATGGCCCACCTCTGCCACCGCGTCCTCGTCATGCGCGAGG
>VBAN01000373.1 GCA_005882445.1 Candidatus Segetimicrobium genomatis
TAGAGCAGGTAGGCGGTGTTGTCGAAGTCGAGCGTCCACCCGCCCCAGCCGAATTCGTACACCTGCCCCGTCTTGGCGTGGGGGAGGATGTCGCTGAAGTAGGTGACCTGCTCGAACGGCTGGAGGACGAGCTTGAGCCCGGCGGCCTGCAGGTAGCTGACCATCGCCTGCGCGGCCTCCCGAAAATCCGCGTTGTTGCTGGGAAAGCTCAGCGTGACCTCCGTCCCCGGCTTGACCCCGGCTTCGGCGAGCCACTGCTTCGCCTGCGCGGGATCATACGCGTACGGCTTCAGCGACGGATCGTTGCCGAACGACAGCGGGCTCTGGAATGTGGACACGCGGTGCCCGTAGCCCTGCAGGATCGTGCCGATGATCGTCTGGGTGTCGATGGCCGCGATCACGGCTTTGCGGAACCGGATGTCCCCGGCGGGGGGCTTCGACGGATCAAACCGGATCTCGATGATCGTGGGGCTTCCCACCGGCGCGAGCGTCAGATGGGGATCCTTCGCCACGACCTCCGCCTGGCTGACCGGGATGCCCTGGGCGATGTCGGCGCGCCCGGTCTGGAGCTCCGCCACGCGTGTCGCGGCCTCGGGGATGAACCGGTAGGTGATCGCGGACAGGTGGGGCGCCCCGTTCCAATACTCGCGGTTGACGGCGAGGGTCAGGTGGTCGTCCTTCCGGTACTCCACGAACTTGAACGGGCCCGTGCCGACCGGGTTGCTCCCGAAGTACGCGCTGCCGTGCTCCTGGACGTACTTGGGGGGGACGATCATCGCGCCGTAGCCGGCCAGCTTCGTGATGATGACGGGATCTTCGGTCTTCATGACAAAGTTGACCGTCTCGGAGTCGACGACCTGGACATGATCGATCGACTTGTAGTTGCCCTGCTGGGGACCTTTGGCGCCTTCGGGCCCGAGGAGCCGGTCGAACGTAAATTTGACGGCGTCCGCGTTGAAAGGCTCGCCGTCGTGGAACCGGACACCCGTGCGGAGCTTGAATTGCAGGACACCGGCGCTGATCCACTTCCAGCTCGTGGCGAGCCCGGGCCGCAGCACCAGGTCCGGCCCCCGGTCCAGCAGGCCGTCGAAGAGGTTGCACCCCACCATGCCCCAGGAGAGGAGAAACGTGGCGATCGGATCCCAGTTCTGTGGGTCCTGCATTTGGACGATGACCAGGGACCGTCCCCGAGACTGGGCCGGCGACTGCGCCCCCACGGGGCCGCCGCCCATGACGGCTCCCATCGCGATGCAGACCGCGACCGCGAGCGTGACCCTAAGGCCGGTCACCGCGCCTGATCTCCTCGACATAGCCTCCCCCTCCCAGGACTGCTGTATACCGGTGGAACGGGCTTGACGGCGATTCGCGCCGTGCCGCGTGCTCCGGCGGGCGCGCGCTTACTCGGCGGAGACCCCGGCCTTCTGCCGCGGCCTCGGGGCAACCCGGCCGCCGCTCCGTGGGTGGCCCAGGTCGGCATCGGTCAGGAACTCGGCGACCGCCGCGAGAACGGCCCTCGCCCCGCGGAGCATGGTCTCGAGCGCCATCGACGGGCCGTGCCGTTCCAGTCCGGCCACCTGCTCGGGCAGCAGGGGAACATGCACGAATCCCGCGGGGATCGATGGGGTCTGCGTGGAGAGGTGATGCAGCGCCGCAAAGAGCACCTCGTTGCAGAGGAATGTCCCCGCAGAGTTGGAGAGACGACACGGCACTCCGGCGGCCCGCACCCGATCCCGGAGCGCCGTGACCGGGAGCGTCGCGAAGTAGGCGGCCGGTGCGCCTGCGATGATCGGCTCCCCCGACGCCCGGTGGCCCGCGTTGTCCGCGATGGGATAGTCGCGGACGTTGGCCGCCAGCCGCTCGATCCTGAGGGTGGTCTGGCGGGGGCCGCCCTGTCCGAAGCACACCACCGCCGCCGGCCGGTGCTTCCTGATCAGCTCGGCGACCCGGGCGGCGGCTACCGACCGGATCACCGGGAGCACACCGGCCTGCACGGCGTAGCCGGCAACCGGGGACCCGCCCAGCGCCTCGACAATCAAACCGCTGGGGTTCACCATGCGCCCTCCGAACGGCTCGAACCCCGTCACCAGCAGGCTCTCGGTCACGCGCATGGAGTTCGTGTCATCGCAGGGCGCATCCTGCGCGGCGGCATCCGGCCGGCGGCGCCGCTCAGAGCGCGGCGCACCCCACAAACGCTAGGCGGTGATCCCGAGCGATCGCCACAAGTATAACGCGCCGTAACTCCGCCAGCCCTTCCATCGTTCTGCCAGGGCGCGGAGCTCGTCTTCCTGAGGGCGGTCCGCGCGCCCAAGCGCGCGCTGCACGGCCCTCTGAAGCCCCAGGTCGCCGGCGGGGAAGATGTCGGGCCGGCCCAGTCCGCGCATCAACACGATCTCGGCGGTCCAGCGCCCGACGCCCGGAATGTCCGTGAGCCTCGCGATCGCTTCCTCATCGGTGAGGTGGGTGAACGCGCCTGGGGTCAGGGCACCGGCCGCCGCGCGCGCGGCGACTTCCAGGACGTAGCGCGCCTTCTGCCGGCTCAGGCCCAACGACCGCAGGGCGCGGGGTGCCGCCGCCATCAGCCGCCGCGGGGACGGATAGCCGAGGTAGGCGATCCCGTCGATCAGCGCGCGATCCCCCAGCGCCGCCATCAGCCGGCGGCGCATGGACTCGGCCGACGCTACACTGACCTGCTGCCCGATCACGGCGATGAGCAGCGCCTCGTAGAGATCCGCCGTCCGAATCATCCGCAGGCCGGCGCAGCGCCGGAGCAGCCCCGCCATCAGGGGATCGCCCCTGAGCACCGCGTAGCACCGGCGCAGATCGTCGCCGAGGCAAAAGACGGCGGCCGCGAGCTGCCGCAGGGCGGGCGCGGAGGGGGACGGGACCGGACCAGGCCGGCCGCGGGCCGGCCGGCTCACGACCCCCACCCGCAGGCGTCTGCCGGGCGAGGAAAAAGCAAACTCGACCACCCACGCCCGTCCGTCCAGCCGGACCAACCGCCGGACGCGCCGCGGGCCGATGAAGCGATAGGGGGTCCGCAGCGACGAGGAGCGGAGAAACGCCAGGGTGCGGCCGACGCTGAACGGCGGGGCGAGGGGAAGGCTGACGGCCCCGCGCACGGTCACACCCGGCTTGACGGGCGTGTGCATTTCATATATCGTAATTTACTGATGCGTGAAATGCAACTCGTGAGCCGTCTCGCCCGGGCGCTCGCCGACGAGACCCGCCTGCGGATCCTGCAGGCCCTGTCTCTGGGCGAGTCCACCGTGAGCGACCTCAGCGCCCGCCTCGGCCTCGGACAGTCCAGGGTCTCGACCCACCTGGCGCTCCTGCGCGGCGCGGGCCTCGTCTCGGTGCGGCCCTCGGGCCGGAGCCGGACGTACCGGCTTCGCGCCCGGCGCGTTACGGCGGCGGTCCGCGCGCTGCGGTCGCTGCTGCCCGAATTGAAAGGACCGACCCGGAGCCCCGGGGCCGGACGAGAGGTGCGCCGCAACAGTCCCATTCGCCGGGCCCGATCCTGTTACGATCATCTGGCGGGGGTGGCGGGAGTGGGCCTCCTCGACGCGCTCCTCCGCCGCCGGTGGCTTGTCCCGGTGCGCTCCGGCGGCCGGGTCTGCTACGCGCTCACCCCCGCGGGGGACCGCGCGCTGGGCGCGCGGGCGGTGGACATCCCTCGCGCCCGCAGGGCCCGCCGCATGTTCGCCTCCGGCTGCCTCGACTGGACGGAGCGGCGCCCGCACCTCGGCGGCGCCTTGGGCGCGGCCATCCTCAGCGCCCTCGGGGACGCCGGCGTCGTGGAGCCGCGCAACGGCTCCCGCGTCCTGATCCTCCGCCGGCCGGTCGCCGGCTGGCTCGGGGCGCGCCCCTCGGGCGCGCCTGCGGAGTGAGGCGTGTGAACAGGAAATCGCCGGTGACTGTTCGGGAGATTGTCGCGAGCGACCGATCCGACTGGCTCCGAATGCGCAACGCGTTGTGGCCGGGTTCCCTCACGGAACACGATGCGGAGACGCAGAGGTATTTCGACGAGCGAAACGATCGGGCCGTCACCTTTGTGGCCGAGGTCGATGGGCGGCTCGTCGGGTTCTTGGAACTCGACCATCGGCAGTACGCCGAGGGCTGCGAGTCCTCGCCGGTGCCGTTCATCGTCGTCTGTTTCCGCAAAGCCCTGGGCGAGGCCTAGTCCGCCGGCGCCCCGCGCGAAGGCGCGCGTTCAGATGCGTTCCAGGTTCGCGACCGTGCGCTCGTTCTTGACGGTGCCGGTGTTGAGCGTCGACTTGGGCTCCAGGAGCAG
>VBAN01000374.1 GCA_005882445.1 Candidatus Segetimicrobium genomatis
AACTTCGGCGCCGACTACCTGTCCCCCGGGCGCATCCTGTACGCCGGCGGCGGGGCGCTCTATCTGGGTGAGCTGGACGGACAGATCACCCCGAGGCTCGAGGGGCTGGGCAGCATCCTTCGCGCGGCCTTCCTCGAGAACACCACCCTCACCGAGAACATCTGGGGCTACCTGTGGGGAAAGCTCGGCTACGGCTCGATGCTCTTCGCCACAGCGGTCGTCGACGAGACGATCGCCGACGTGCTGGCGGATGCGGCGTCGCGGCCGCTCCTGGCCAACCTGGCGGGGGAAGTCGTCCGGGTCGCGGATGCCGAGGGTGTGCGCAGCGAGGGGTTCGACGGCTACGACCCCGACGCGATGCGGTTCGTCCGGCCCCGCAACTGGGCCGCCATTCACCAGAGCCTCGACCGGCTGGCGGCCTTCAACCGGGCGTCCCTCAAGCAGAAGAGCGGGGTTTGGCGCGATCTCGCGGTGCGCCACCGCCGCACCGAGGTGGACGACCAGATCGCCGTCATCGTCCGGGCGGCCGAGGAGCACGGGTGCCCGGCCCCGTTGAACCGGCGCCTCGTGGAGATCGTTCACGATCTGGAAGCGGGCCGGCGCTCGATGAGCGCCGCGAACCTCGATGATCTGCGCAGGCTCAACGAACAGGAATATTCCGAATCGCTCCAGGGGGGGCCGTCTCTTGCCGAGCAGCGTCCGCGCATCCGTTGACCGGAACCAGGAGGCGTTCCTGACGGACCTCCGGAGGTTTGTGGAGACCGAATCGCCGACCGTGGACAAGGCGGCGTGCGACCGGGCCGGCGGGTACCTCGCCGGATTGTTCGCGGAATACGCCCAGGCGGAGATCATCCGGCATCCGCAGCGGCGGTGGGGTGACCACTTCGAAGCGAGGGTGGGGAGCGGGGCGCGGCGGATCCTGCTCCTCGGCCACTTTGACACCGTGTGGCCGATCGGGACGATCGCGCGCCTGCCGTGCCGCGTGGACGGGGACCGCTTCACCGGGCCCGGCAGCTTCGACATGAAGTACGGCGATCTCCAGGCGGCGTGGGGCCTGCGCCTCGTGGTGGAAGCCGGGGCGCTGCGCGACCGGACGTTCGTGTTCTTCGGCAACTCCGAGGAAGAGGTGGGCAGTCCCACCTCCCGCCCTATCATCGAGCGTCTCGCCCGCGAATCCGAGTGCGTCTTCGTCCTCGAGCCGTCCGTGGGGGCGGCGGGGGCGGTGAAACTCTGGCGGAAGGGCGTGGGAATGTATCGCCTCGAGGTGGAAGGCGTGGCGAGCCACGCCGGGGCCGATCCGGAGCAGGGCCGCAGCGCGGTGCTCGAGATGGCGCACCAGATCATCGATCTCCACCGGCTCAACGACGCCGCGAAAGGCACCACGGTGAACGTCGGCGTCGTGCGCGGTGGAACCCGGCCGAACGTCGTGGCGGCGCATGCCGAGGCGGAGATCGACCTCCGGGTTCGAACGGCGGACGAGGCCCGCCGGGCGGACGAGCGGATTCTGAGCCGGCCGACCTTCGTGAACGGCACCACGGTCCGCGCCCGGGGTGCGCTCAACCGCCCACCGATGGAGGAGACGCCGGCGTCCCGCCGTCTGTATGAGAAGGCGAGACGCCTCGCGGCGGAGGAGGAGTTCGATCTGCCGGCCGGCGGGACCGGCGGCGGCAGCGACGGCAACTTCACGGCCGCGCTCGGTGTTCCGACCCTGGACGGTTTGGGAGCGGTGGGGGACGGCGGGCACGCAGACCACGAGCACGTGCGGGTGTCCACCATCGCGCCGCGGCTGGCCTGGTTCACCCGGCTGCTGATGGAGGTGTAGGCGCCGGCGGTGAAGCGCGTGCAGACCCGGGGCGTCCGGTTGTTCTTCAAAGTCGTGGCGGGTACCGGGCGCTCACAGGCGCCGACGATGGTGCTGCGGCCCGGGCAGGCCACCGGCGGCGAGGACAACGTCCACCCGCGCTCGGATCAGTGGCTGCGAGCCGCTGGTGACCGTCAACGTCTACTCGCCCCCGGCCTATTGACCATCTGCCCGGTCAAAAGCTTAGATTGTGCGCGTTCACCCACCCAGCGCCCCGGACCGAGAGGAGGTCCGCTTCGGTATCCACATCAAAGGCGAGACCCGGCCGCTGCACTTCGACGATCCCGAGGCCCAGCGCCCGGCTGCGGCGCCGGTGGGCCGCCAGGCTCCCAGGTCCGTAGGCCGGCCGGAAGGTGACGCCGGGGGGCACCAGCATGGCGTTCGTCCCGCCATCCTTCGACGGCGCGAGCGCGAGGGAGCGCACCCGCCCCGCGGCCAGCAGTGCG
>VBAN01000375.1 GCA_005882445.1 Candidatus Segetimicrobium genomatis
CGCTGCGGCACCTCGGCGGGATAGCCGGCGAAGACGATCCCGATGACGCGGCGATTCTCGGGCAGGCGCAGGAGCTGCCGCAGGCGAGGATCGTCCCGCAGGGCCCCCGTGCGGAAGTAGGTGCCGAGCCCTTCGCTCCAGGCCCCGAGCATGAACGCGTACGCCGCGCCGAAAGTGGCCCAGACATCCTCTTCTCTGGTCTCCGGATCGTCCGCGAGGTGGGAGGTCACGGCGACGATCACGGGGGTCTCCAGCGTGGACTGGTAGACCTTCTCGAGCGCCGGCTGCACCTCGGGGGCGTCTGGATTCGGCATCAGGGTGCGGCGGAAGTCGCGTCGGATCTCCGCAAACCGCCGTTTGGACTCCCCCTCGAGCACGAAGAACTGCCACGGCTCGGTGACCCGGTGGTTGGGGGTCCAGACCGCCGCATCGAGCAACCTCGTGATGAGATCGCGCGGGACCGGATCCGGCTTCATCCTGCCGATACTGCGGCGCCCGCGGATCGCGTCGAGTACGCTCATCCGCGCCCCCTGGGACAGTGTGGAGCCTCCATCGCTCATCGCGGGTTCCTCCTCGTCCGGCCGCCCCCGGCGTTGGCGAATCAGGGGCCGCTGAGACAATACGCGGGGGAGTCGCGGGACTATTCCCCTGCGCGGCTCGAGAAATCCGCGGAAGCTGCGCGCGACTACCTCGCGGCCGGCAGGCGCGCGGCGAGCGCCTGAACGGCGGCTGCCGCAGATTCGACCAGATCGTCGGTCTCGCGCTCGGTGATCACGAGGGGCGGCGCGAGGATGACCGGGTTGTCCACGAAGGCGAGCACCCCACGATCGCGCAGGTCGCGGGCGACCTGATCGAGGTCCCTTGCTTTGAGGCGCAGCGGCGCCCGTGTTCCTCGATCTTCCACGAGCTCGACCGCAACCATCAGCCCGAGGCCGCGGATCTCTCCGACGATCGGGCAGGCCGCCAGGGCTCGACGGAGGCCCTCGCGGAGCCGCGCCCCCTCGGTGCCGGCGCGGACCGTCAGCCCCTCCTCGTCCACGATCCTGAGGCATACGAGGGCGGCGGCGCACGCCGCGGGATGGCCGCTGTAGGTAAACCCGTGCGGAATCAGCCGGCGATCCAGCCGTTCGGCGATGTGGCGCCGCATCGCCACCGCGCCGAGCGTCTGATAGCCGCCGGTCATCCCCTTGCCGAGGACCATCAGGTCGGGGACGACCTGCCAGTGATCGGACGCAAACCATCGGCCGGTCCGCCCAAACCCGGTGATCACCTCGTCGGCCACAAGCAGGACTCCGTCTCGATCACAGATCGCCCGCAGGCGCGGCCAGTACTCGTCCGGGGGCACCAGCACGCCTCCGGGGCCGGGGACCGGCTCCGCGATCACCGCGGCCACGCGGTCGGGCCCCTCGCGCGCGATCGCCTCCTCCACGGCGCCCACGCACGCGAGCGTGCAGACCGGACCGTCCGCGCAGAACCGGCACCGGTACCGGTAGGGCGCCGGCACAAAGCGGATGCCGGAGATCGGGGCGCCGATCCCGCGAAGGAGACCGCGGTCGGGATCGCTCAGCGAGGCGCCGGCGTAGGTGCTGCCGTGGGTGGCGTACTCGCGGCTGATCACGATCCGGCGCCGCCGCCGGCCGCCGGCGTAATGGTACAGGCGCGCAAACTTGAGCGCCGTATCGACGGCTTCGGAGCCGGTGGGCACGAGCGCGACCATGGTCAGGTCTCCGGGCAGCACCGCCGCGAGCCGGGCGGCCAGGTCCACCGCCGCCGGGGATGCCGCGTCCGTGAGCGGGGCGAACGAGAGGCGCCGCAGCTGGTCGTGCACCGCCGCGGCCACCTCGGGACGGCCGTAGCCGACCGTCACCGCCCACAACCCGGACCGCGCATCGAGGTAGGCCCGGCCCCGATCGTCCCAGACGCGGCTGCCCTCTCCCCGCACGAGAAGCAGCGGCCCGCCCGCTTGGCGAAGCGCCGCCTGCACCTGACCCTGAAACCAGAGCGATGAGCTCATCAGTCGATTCCCCTCCGGCGCGATCCCGAGTGATTCTCCGTCCGCGCGCCAATCCCCGGCCGCTCGCGGCAGGCAGGATGTTGGCCGGACACGTATGAACAACACCGAGGCAGCGGGCCGGCACCTCACGGCTCGGTTCCTGATGCCGGCCGGCGCGCGTCCTCACGGCGCCCGCGGCGAGGAGGAGGTTGGGTATGGCAGTCAGGGAGTTTCCACTCTTCATTGACGGCCGCTGGGTCAACGGTCAGATCGCCGGCAAGTTCGAGGTGCTCAATCCGGCGACATCCGAGCCGATCGCCGTCGTCCCGGACGCCGGGCCCGAGCAGGCTCGGGCGGCGGTGGACGCCGCCGCGCAGGCGTTGCCGAAATGGGCCGCGCTCACCGCGCTCGAGCGGGGCGCTCTTCTATTGAAGGCTCGGGACATCCTCTTCTCCAAGATTGACGCGCTGGCGCGGCTGATCACCGAAGAGAACGGCAAACCGGTCGCCGAGGCCCGCGGCGAGGTGGCCTTCGCGATCCAGTACCTGCCGTGGTTTGCCGAGGAGGCCCGCCGCGTCTACGGCGAGATCGTCCCCCCGCCGGTCGCGCACAAGCGGCTCTGGGTAACCCATCAGCCCATAGGGGTCGTCGCGGCGATCACCCCCTGGAACTTCCCCGCCACGATGGTGCTGCGGAAGATCGCTCCCGCGCTGGCCGCCGGATGCACGGTCGTGCTCAAGCCCGCCAAGGAGACCCCCCTCACGGCGCTGGAGATCGCCCGCGCGTTCATGGAGGCGGGGCTGCCGCCCGGGGTGTTCAACGTGGTGGTGGGGAAGCGCGCCGCGCCGATCGCGGAGGTCTTTCTAAACGATGCCCGCGTCCGGAAGATCGGCTTTAC
>VBAN01000376.1 GCA_005882445.1 Candidatus Segetimicrobium genomatis
CCGCCGAAGCGGGAATCGGGGACGCGGACGGAGCGGGGCGTTCTGACGGCACGCCGGCATCTGCGGAGAGGAGGCTACCGCCTGCCGGCCTTGCCGGGTTGGCGACGACCGGGCCTGCCGGGCCGCCGCCGGCCGGCCTTGCGGCATTCCCGTTCCGGGCGCGGCCGTTGCGCACCTCCCGCGGAGGGGCGCCCCGAGCCACTCGGGTCTTTCTTATCCTCGACTTGCTGGTCGACCTTCCCTGGACGCTCAGGTGTCTCACGAGGCGCCTCAGCATCGGGAGTACCCGCAGGAACGGCAGGAGCTGCAGCCATTCTCGTAGATCAGGGAACTGCCGCAGTCTGGACAGACCCCCGCGAAGGTCAGGAGGGGCTGCTGGATCTCTCCGGCCGGGCCGTCCCGGACCTCCGCGGATCCGGGGGAGGCGCTTCCTGGGGCATCTACCGCCGGCGCGGATGCCCCGTGCCCATTGCCGTAGCCATTCGCCGGCCGGGGCGCGGGCAGCCGGTCGGCCATGGGGAAGACCAGGTCCGGCCGGAATCCGGGACCGTAGAGCGCGCGGCCCACGGCGAGGGCGACTCCCTGCGCGACCGTGGTCACCCGCACAATCGTCCCATCGGCCGACCGGTCGATCGCCACTTCCCGGGACTGCACCCGCCAGAGCTGCTCGATCACATCCCGCGGGTCGGCCCCGGTCCGGAGGGCCAGCGACGTCATCCGGCCGATCGCATCGGCTTCGACGTCGAGCGACTGCACGAAAACCTCGCACACCCCCCGGTCATCTTCATTGATCGTCACGTAGATCCGCCCGCGCGGGGTTTCGATCCGCTCGGTGCGGCCGGCCGTCACCTTGGGCCGGGGACGCTTGGGGTGCGTCTCGCGCGCGACCGCCGGCACCGGTCCCGGCGCGCCGGATGCGCTCGCCGGCGCCGCCTGGATGGCCGTGGACGCGCCCGCCGCCTGCGCCGAGCGGCGCGTCCCTGCGGTCAGGATGTTCTCGCGGGAATCGGCGCGATAGACGGTGATCCCCTTGCACCCCATCTTCCAGGCCAGGAAGTAGATCTTGGCCACATCCTCCTCGGTGGCGTCGGCGGGGCAGTTGACCGTGGACGAGATCGAGTGATCGACGTGCTTCTGGATCGTCGCCTGCATCCGCACCCGCATCTCGGGTAGGATCTGGTGGGCCGTGACGAAGAACTCCGGGAGATCCTCTTCGCGCTCGACGCCGAACCGCTGCATGTACGCCCGGACCAGCGTATGGTAGACGGTGAACGTCTGCTGCGAGAGCGATTCGCTCCGGCGGGTGTATCCTAGGTCGAAGATCGGCTCGATCCCGCTCGTCGTCCCGGCCAGGGAGGCCCCGCTGCCGACCGGCGGCACCGTCAAGAGCGCCACATTTCGCAGTCCGTGCTTGCGGATCCGCGCCTGCACCGCCGGGTCGAGCGCTTTGACGAACCGGCCGCGGAGATGCTGGTCCCGGTCGTACCCGGGAAAGACGCCCTTCTCCTGCCCGAGGTTGACGCTCTCATCGTACACGATGTTCTTGATCCGCTCGAAGAGCCGGTCCACGAACGCCACCGCCTCCTCCGAGTCGTACTTGAGGCGCAGCTTGCACAACATATCCCCCAGGCCGGTGAACCCGACCCCGATGCGCCGCGAGTAGAGGCTGGC
>VBAN01000377.1:0-5213 GCA_005882445.1 Candidatus Segetimicrobium genomatis
CGACCCTTCAATTGAAGACGGAGCGCGCCGTCCACCTCACCCGGACGGTGCTGATCACCGCCGGCATCGGCGCGTTCCACCCGAAGACCTTCAAGAACCCTTCGATCGACGGGTTCGACGGCAAGGGGCTCTATTATTTCGTCAAAAGTTTCCAGGAGTTCAAGGACAAGCGCGTCCTCATCGCCGGCGGCGGGGACTCGGCGGTCGACTGGGCGCTCGGGCTCCTCGGGATCGCGCGCTCGATCACGCTGATCCACCGGCGGGACCAGTTCCGCGCCGCCGAGGACTCGGTCCAGAAGATGCTCAAGTCGTCCATCCAGGTCAAGACCTTCTACGAGCTGCGCCGCCTGGAGGGCTCGAACAAGGTCGAGCGCGCGGTCATCTACAGCAACAAGACCAACATCGATGAGACGATCGAGGTCGACGCGGTGATCGCCTCGCTGGGGTTCCTGAGCACCCTCGGCCCGATCCAGGAGTGGGGACTCGACCTGGAGCACGACAGCATCCGGGTGAACACGCGGATGGAGACCAACCTCCGCGGGGTCTACGGCGCCGGCGATATCGTGACCTATCCGGGCAAAGTCAAGCTCATCGCCACCGGGTTCGGGGAGGGCGCGACCGCGGCCAACAACATCGCCGCCTACATCAACCCGAAGGCGAGCGTCTTCCCCGGCCACAGCAGCTCGCAGGACGTCCACGAGAAGCAGAAGGTCTCGGCGAAAACCTAGATCACACGCTTAGAGCGGCCTTTCCACCTTCCCACCCCGCTCAAGGTGGCGTTGCAGGTCGCGGTAGAAATTCTCGTGCTGTCCGACCGCGACGAAATACACAATGTTTCGCCTTTCTTCGATGATATATGCGACGAGCCACTGATCATTCTGGGCCTTGAATTTTTCCACCCAGACCTGACGCAGCGCCCCGCGCTTCCGATCTCCCCGATGCGGATCCTGGAGGATCTGCGCCTGCACTTCGTCGAGCCGATGAATAACTGCCGGCGCGAGGCGCTTACGATCCTTATTGTAGCTTGGAGCGGCGAGTCCGGTATATGGCAGTTACCGCCGCCCCCACGCGACAGGCTCAGCAAGTCCCGCCTCGACCTCAGCCGTCCCCGCCAGAACCTTCTCGATGAAACGGAACGGCAGATCAGGATTGTCTTCTGCGATCATGGCCAACTCGATGTACCGGCGTGCCTGCTCGCTGAGGGGTCGATGCTGTCCTTTCGCCCGCGCGGCAAGTCTGCGCTTCAATGTCTGGCCCACGCGTAGATTCAGCGCAACCATAGAGAATATCCACTCCTCTCTTGTACGCGACAATTGTAACACATTGTAATACGTTCGTCAAACGGCAGATATCTTTGCCCTCAATCAATGGTATCGGAACCAGGCTCTCCAACCTGTTGGAAAGAGACCCACGAAAAGTTGCCCTTGTGAGGTGCTCGCTCCATCCGGCGCCTGCCCGGGGAAGTAGAGGATAACAATCCATGTCCGGTCCGCCACCGCTTTACCGCAAAAGTTGGCAGCCATTCGCCCGTACCCTTCGGGCCGGGTGGGAGCGGGATACATATCGGTGATTCTGTAACCAGTCCACTTGATGTTTGTATAGAGGGTTGGAATCGCTTTTTGCAGGTAAGCTCGTATGGCCGACTCGGCGCCGGGAGGCGACGGCAGCGGAAGCTCATCTGGACAAATCCCCGTCTTCGGACTGGACGGGACTGTCCCCGCCTGAGTCGCCGCCGGGCGTGGTTTTGAGTCCGGGCGAAACGGGCCGGACTCCGAGCGGCCAACGCCTGCTGCCAGGAAGAATGCAAGCACCGATGCCAGAGTGGCTAGACGCTTCACCTAAACGATTGCAAGGCCCCTACTAGTCAGGGCGCCCCGGCTCCCACCGCCTGCTCGTCCGCGTGGTAGGAACTGCGGACGAGCGGCCCGGACTCCACGTGCCGGAAGCCCATCGCCAGCCCGTCGCGCTTGAACTCGGCGAACTCCTCGGGATCGTAGTACCGGGCGATCGGCGCGTAGTCCTTGCCCGGGCTGAGGTACCCCACCATCATCCCGCTCTTGGTGAGCCAGCGTCCTCCCCCGGCCTTCGCCCGGGCGAGCAGGTCGAGGGACCGGCGGTAGCTTCCGCCGCCGCGGACCGCCCGGAACAGCCTCGGGACCGTCTCGATGTTGTGGTTGAGGATGTCGGGGCCCGCCTCGAGCACGGTGCGCAGCGCCGCGGGATCGCCTTTGAAGTCGGGGATCAGGACCTCGATCGAGCACTGCGGGCGGCGCTCGCGCAGCAGCCGGATCGTCCGGGCAAACATCGCGGCGCCCCCATCCGCGAGGTCGTCGCGGTCCACGGAGGTGACGACGACGTGGCGGAGCCCCATCGCGCTCGCGGCCTCGGCCACCCGCTCCGCTCCCGGACATCCAGTTCGGTGGGCAGCCCGTGGGCGATGGCGCAGTAGGCGCAGTGCCGGGTGCAGACGTTGCCGAGGATCAGGAACGTCGCCGTCCGGCGCTCCCAGCAGTCGCCGATGTTCGGGCAGCGGGCCTCCTCGCACACGGTGTGCAGCGCCTGCGTGTGCATGATGCCCACCAGTTCCCGGAAGTTGGGTCCGGAGGGCAGCCTGACCTTGAGCCACTCCGGCCGCCGTATCGTGCTCATCGCATCCTCAGCCCGCGCTCGCTCGGCTCGTCCATAACAGAACTCGGGGGAATCCCCGGCGGGCGCAAATTCTTCCAGCTGCCGCTTGATATGGGTCAGAAACTGGACGCCCACCGCGCCGTCGAAGATCCGGTGGTCGAACGCCAGCCCCAGATTCATCATCTCGCGGATGGCGATGCCCTCGCCGACGACAACCGGCCGCCGCACGATCGCGTCCGTGGCCAGAATCGCCGCCTGCGGGTAGTTGATGATCGGCATCGAGATGATCGAGCCAAACACCCCGGGGTTGGTCAGCGTGAACGTGCCCCCCGAGACATCCTCGAGCGCGAGCTTGCCATCGCGCGCCAGGGTGGAGAGCCGGGCGACCTCCTTCGCCAGGTCCACCACGGACTTCTGGTCCGCGTGCTTGATGACCGGGACGATCAGCCCGTCGGGGATCGCGACCCCGATGCCGAAATGAATCGCCTGCTTGTGAAGGATGCCTTCCGGGGTGAACGTCGCGTTGACCATCGGGAACGCCCGGAGCGCCCGGGTCGTCGCGCGCACGATGAACGCGGTGAGCGAGATGTTGACGCCGTGGCGCGCCTGCCAGGCCGCCTTGTGCGCCTCCCGGTGCCGGACCAGGGCCGTGAGATCCACCTCGATGATCCCGTAGGCGTGGGGGATTTCCCGTTTGCTCTGCGCCAGGCGCTCGGCGATCGTGCGGCGGATGGGCGTGAGCCTCTGGAGTTGATCGCCGGCGGCCGGGGGAGGCCCGGCCGGCGCGGGTGCCTGAGCGTTCCGAGCGGGCGCCCGGGTCGAGGCGGCCGCGGCGCCGGCAGATGGAGCCGCGCGGGCCTGGAGGTAGCGGAGCACATCGTCCTTGGTGATGCGCCCACCGTCCCCAGTCCCTGGGATCGATTCCAGTTCCTGGGCTGGGATCTGATGCTCCTCCGCCATGCGGCGCACCAGCGGCGTCAGGCGGACCGCCCGGTCGCGCGCGGGCGGCGCACCAACCTGACGCGCCCTTCCACCGTCCCCAACCGCGGCAGGCGCGCGGGCCGCGCCCGCGGCGGCAGCGGAGGCGGGGCGGGCGGCGGGCGCAGGCGCGCTCGCCGCGGGAGGAGCCGCGGCGGACGGCCGGGCCGCCACGGGCGCTCCGGCCGCTTCCTCGATCACGGCGATCGCCGTGCCGACCACCACGGTCTCCCCTTCCTTGACCAGGATCTCCTTCAGCACGCCGGCAAAAGGCGACGGCATCTCCACGTTCACCTTGTCGGTGATCACCTCGACGAGGGGCTCGTACTTGGCCACCGATTCACCGGGGCGCTTGAGCCACTTGCCGATCGTCCCCTCGTGGACGCTCTCGCCGAGTTGCGGCATCTTGATGTTGGTCGCCATCGTGGCTCCCTCTCGGTCGCGAACGCTACGTGTTCGGTCGCGCCCGGCCCGCGCTAATAGGCTACCAGGGTGCGCGCGGCCGCGGCGATCTTGTCGGCGGTGATCATAAACCACTCTTCGATCGGCGCAGAGAAGGGAACGGCGGGGACCTCCGGACCGCCCAGCCGGGTCGGCGGGGCATCCAGGGACTTGAACCCTTCCTCGGCGATCGTGGCCGCGATCTCCGCCCCGAAGCCTCCAAACCGGTTGTCCTCGTGGACGATCAGCGCGCGGCTGGTGCGCGCAACGCTCTCGAGAATCGTCTTCGTGTCCAGCGGCCGGAGCGTGCGCACGTCCACGACTTCGGCCTCGATCCCCTCCCGGGCGAGCTGCTCCGCGGCCCCCAGCGACTCGTGCAGCATCAGCCCGTAGGCGAAGATGCTCAGGTCCCGGCCCGGGCGGCGGACGGCGGACGGCCCAATCGGCACGGTGAAGTCCCCGTCGGGGACCTCCCCGCGCACCGAGCGGTACATCTTCTTGTGCTCGAGGTAGAGCACCGGATCGTGATCGCGGACCGCGGACCTGAGCAGTCCTTTGGCGTCCGCCGGCGTGGAGGGCACTACCACCTTCAGACCCGGGATGTGCGCGTAGAAGGCCTCGATCGACTGCGAGTGGTAGAGGGCGCCGTGGACGCCGCCGCCGTAGGGCGTCCGGATGACCATTGGGCACTCGAAGCCGTTCCGGGAGCGATACCGCAGCCGGGCGGCTTCGCTCAGGATCTGATCGAACGCCGGGTGAATGAAGTCCGCGAACTGGATCTCCGCGATGGGACGCAGCCCGTTGACCGACATGCCGATGGCGACGCCGATGATCAACGACTCGGCGAGGGGCGTGTCGATCACCCGCGCCTCCCCAAAGGCTTCGTAGAGCCCGTCGGTCACCCCAAACACGCCGCCCTTCCGGCCCACGTCCTCGCCCAAGATGACGGTGGAGGGATCCCGGGCCATCTCCTCGTGGAGGGCATCGTGGATGGCGTCGAGGAAGCGTTTGTCGGCCATGACCTACGGCTCCGCGTCGGGCTCGAAGTAGACGTACCGGGTGGCGGTGGCCGGGTCCGGCAGCGGGGCCGCTTCGGCGATCTCGGTGCCCAGGTCCACCTCGCGCTGGATCCGCGCGCGGATCTCCTGCTCCGCCTCGGGGGTGAG
>VBAN01000377.1:5236-7647 GCA_005882445.1 Candidatus Segetimicrobium genomatis
CAGGTCCTCGGCGGTCCGGTACCGCTCCTGCCGGTCATCGCTGCTGTGCGCGGTGAGACGCGGCACCTTCACCTCCAGCAGCGTCGGACCCTCGCCGCTGCGGGCACGCGCCACCGCATGACGCGCCGCGGCGTACACCTCGAGGACGTGGCTGCCGTCGACGGTCACCCCCGGCATCCCGTAGCCGGCCGCCCGCGCCGAGACATTGGCCACGGCCATCTGCTTCTTCTGGGGGACCGAGATCGCGAATCCGTTGTTCTCGACGACGAAGATCACCGGCAGCCGGTGCACCCCGGCGAAGTTCAGCGCCTCGTGAAAGTCGCCCTCGCTGGTGGCGCCTTCGCCCATGGCCGTGAGGCAGACCTCGCCCGTCCCCCGGACCTTGGCCGCGTAGGCGATCCCGGCGGCGTGCAGGCACTGGGTGGCGACCGGACTGCTGGTCGACAGGATCTTGTGCCGGGCATGCCCGTAATGGCCGGGCATCTGACGGCCGCCGCTGCTGGGATCGGCGTCCTTGCCCAGCTGGATGAGGAAGATCTCCGCCGGCGGCATGCCCTTCATCAGCACCGCCGCGATGGATCGGTAGAAGGGGACCAGCCAGTCTCGCTCCCGATCCAGGGCGTAGACCGCGCCGACCTGCGCTCCCTCGTGTCCCTGGCCGGAGATGACAAACGCGGCCTTCCCCGAACGCTGCAGCGCCCACATCCGTTCGTCCACGGCGCGGGCGAGGCAGAGATAGTAGTACATCTCGAGCAGGGCGGCGGCCGGCTCGCCTTTGTCCCGGGAAACGCGGGCCTGGGTTTTGGTATCCTTCGGGCTCATGGACCCTCCCCTGCTTTGGTACCACGCCGCCCGCGAGTACCCCGCGGCCGAGCGCGCTGAGCGCGGCCTCCTTGACGGCCTCGGAGAGCGTGGGGTGCGCGTGCACGGCGTTGCCGATCTCCAGCACCGTCGCTTCGAGCGACTTGCCGAGGACCGCCTCGGGCAGCAGCTCGGTCACCTCGGGACCCACAAGGTGCACCCCGAGGATCTCGCCCAGGGCGCGGTCGGCCACGATCTTCACCAAGCCTTCGGCGCGCCCGAGGATCCTCGCCCGGCCGTTCGCAATGAACGGGAACCGCCCCACGGTCACGTCGCGTCCCTGCTCGCGGGCCTGCCGCTCCGTCAGGCCCACGCTGGCAATTTGGGGGATGGTAAAGGTCGCCCGGGGCATCAGCGTCGGATCCAGGGCGCCGGTGGCCTGGCCGGCGACCGCCTCGACCGCGGCGGTCGCCTCCGCGTAGGCGACATGGGCCAGCAGCAGCCCGCCGGTCACGTCGCCGGCGGCTGAGATCGACGGGACCGTGGTCTGAAACCGTCCGTCCACGGGGATCCCTCCCCGGCCCGGCGCGAGCCCCACCGTCTCGAGGCCCAGTCCCTCGACGACGGGGGCCCGCCCCACCGCGACCAGGGCGTAGTCGGCCTCCAGCATCTCTTCCCCGGTGCCGGTCCGCAGGGCGATCCGCACGCTGTCGCCGGCGGCGGTCACCCCGGTCACGGACGTCCCGGTCCGAATCGCCACCCCCCGCCGGCCGAGCTCCTTGGCGACGACAGCGGAGAGCTCCTCATCCTCGAGCGGCAGGATCGCCGGCATCATCTCGATGAGCGTGACCTTCGATCCGAACGCGGCGAACGCGCTGGCAAACTCGGCGCCCACGGCGCCCGCGCCCAGGATCGCGATGGCCCGCGGCACCTCCGGCAGCCGCAGCGCCCCCGCGTTGTCGAGAACGCGGTCGTTGTCGATGACCACTCCCGGCAGGCTCCGCGGGCGCGAGCCGGTCGCCACCAGGATGTGCCGCGCCTCCAGGCTGACCTCGGAACCGTCGGTGGCGGCCACGCGCACCTGGGTGGGGGTGACGAACCGGCCGGCGCCGGGAAACAGGGCGATGCCGTTCTTGCGCATCAGGAATTCGATGCCCCGGAAATTCGCGGTGACCACCCGGTCCATCCGGCGCCGCACCTGGCCGTAGTCGAGTCGAACGTCCCCCACCTGCACGCCCATCTCACCCGCCCCGCGGATGTCCCCGAGCAGCTCGGCGGTGTGCAGGAGCACCTTGGTCGGGATGCACCCGACGTGCACGCAGGTCCCGCCGAGTTTTTCCCGCTCCACCAGCGCGGTCCGCAGACCGAGCTGGGCGGCGCGGATCGCGCCCACGTACCCGGCCGGGCCGCCGCCGATGATGATGAGATCGTACGGCCCGCCGGCCGCGGGAGTGGTCATGCCTCGTCCGGCGGGAGCCGATCGAGGGACTTGCGTCCCGCAAACCCCTCATCGGTCCCGTGCCAGAATCGAATCGCGGGCTCCCCCAGCTTCCAGCAGAGATACACCGTGGAGCCGCCGCGGGCGCGAAACGGAAAATCGATCAGCCCCA
>VBAN01000378.1 GCA_005882445.1 Candidatus Segetimicrobium genomatis
GCGGCCTACCCGCGGAGCGGATTCCTGTGGGACGGCGCCGCGCGGGCAGGCGTGTCGTACCGCGTCTACGGGGAGTTCACAGAGTTCGGCATGGTCCCGAGCCGCGGGACGATACCGTCCCTCAACGGCCATGTCGCCCCCGGGTTCCGCGGGTACGACCTCACGGTCCCGGACCAGACGCGGATCGACGAATGGCTGAAGGAGTTCCGGGAGTTCGAACAACAGGGAACGCTCCCGCAGTTGATGATCGTCTGGCTCCCCAGGGACCACACGGCCGGGACCCGGCCGGGCTCCCCCACCCCTCAGGCGATGGTGGCCGACAATGATCTCGCGTTGGGCCGGCTGGTCGAGACGGTCTCACACTCGCGCTACGCCGGGGACACCGTCATCGTCGCCACCGAGGACGACGCGCAGAACGGACCCGACCACGTGGACGCCCACCGCACGATCGCCGTGCTGGCGGGGGCCTTCGTCCGCCGGGGAACCGTCGATCACACGCTGTACAGCACCGTCTCGCTCCTGCGGACGATCGAGCTGATCCTGGGCATCCCGCCGCTGACGCAGTTCGACGCGGCCGCCCAGCCGCTGCTGGGAGCGTTCACAGACCGGCCCGCGCCATTCACCTATACCGCCAGCACCCCACGGCAGTCGCTCGTGGCGCTGAATGCCCCGACGGCGCCGGGGGCGGCCGAATCGCTCCGGCTGCCGCTCAATGAGGTGGATGAGGTCCCCCCTGCTGTGCTCAACCGGATCCTCTGGCGGGCCATCAAGGGGGACGTGCCGATGCCGGTCGCCCCCGCTACCCGCCGCTGATCCAAGAGGTCTGCGGGCCCGCTACCCTTTTACCGCCCCCGCCGTGAGCCCCTTGATGAACTGCTGGGACATCACGACGTAGAGCCCGACCACGGGGGCGGCCGCCAGCGTGAGGCCGGCGAACAGCAGCGCCCAGTTGGTCGCGAACTCGCCGAAGAACACGGTCAATCCCAGCGGCAGCGTCTTCAGCCGGTCCTGGTGGATGAAGACCAGCGGGAAGAAAAAGTCGTTCCAGATCGGGATGACGTTGTAGATGGTGACGATCGCCAGCGCCGGCCGGACGAGGGGGAGCATGACGCGGACGAGGATGGCGAGCTCCCCGGCGCCGTCGATGCGGGCCGCGTTGTCCAGTTCCCGCGGGACCGCGCGGAAAAATCCTGCCAGGATGAAGATCGCGCTGGGCAGCCCCGAGGCCGCGTAGACGAGGATGAGCGACCAGTGGGTATCCAAGAGATGCAGGTCCCGCATCAAGATGAACAGCGGGATGATCGCCAGGCGGATCGGCACCATGATCCCGGTGAGGAAATAGAGGTAGATCAGGTCGTTCCCCCGGAACGGGAAGCGGGCCAGCGCGTAGGCCGCGAGGGTGCCGGTCACGAGAAGCAGCGCCATCGCCGCAACCGTGACGGCGAGGCTGTTGCGGAAGTAGATGCCGAAGTGGGCCGCCTCCCAGACCCCCGTGTAGTTTTGCCAGGTCCACCTGGCGGGGAAGCCGAACGGGCGCTGAAAGATCTCCCGGGTCGTCTTGAACGAGGACAGGACCATGAAGAACATGGGGAGGAGCACGAGCAGGCTGTTGGCGATGAGCAGCGCCTGGACCGCGAGCGCCGTCCCCCACGCACCCCCGCCCGCCGTGCGCCCCGCCGGCAGCCTCACGCCTCGATCTCCCGCCGGCGCAGATAGACCGCCCCGATGCTGCTGACCGCGAGCACCAGCGCAAACATCACCACCGCGATCGCTGAGCCCAGACCCACGTCCGGGTTGCCGGTGTCCACCGCGCCGAACGCGGAGCGGTAGAAGAGGAGCCCGAGCACGTCGGTCGCGTGGTTGGGCTCGCCCGTGACCCCCTGCATCACGTAGGGCAGCTCGAACCAGTTGAACGCCCCGATGAACGTCAG
>VBAN01000379.1:0-3074 GCA_005882445.1 Candidatus Segetimicrobium genomatis
GAACAGCGACAGGGTGAATCCCCCCTTGGGGCGGCTCGACTCGCTCAGCAGCTGCCTGGCCTTCGCCAGGTCGAACTTGTACGGCTTGGGCGTGGCGAGGTGCGCCGGATCGTTCTCGGGCAGGGGGCCGTTGAGCGGCGCGAGGCGGTTGTTGAAAATGGCCTGGCGGGCGCCATCGTAGTCGAACGCATACGACAGCGCCTGGCGGATCTTCGGATCCTTGAGCGGCTCGCGCTGGCAGTGCATGGCGATGTAGAAGATCCGCATGGTGGGGTTTTCCGCGATCTTGATGCCCGGCCGCCTGGCCAGGGCGTCGATGAGGTCGGGCGCCACGATGGTGGCCACGTCCGCGTCCCCCCGCTCCAGCATCAGCCGCTGGGTGGACGCCTCGGTCACGATCTGGAAGATGATGCGCTTGAAGTGTGGGCCCTGCCACCCGCCCCAGTATCCCGGAAACTGACCGAGCGTGACCTGCTGCTGCCCCTTGTCCCAGCGCTCGAGCATGTAGGGACCGGTGCCGGCGGTATGGTCCCGGAGCCAGCCCTGCGCGAGGTCGTCGCCCGAGGCGTGCTCGGTGACGGCCTTCGGACTCACGACCAGACCGCCCGAAATCGACGCCAGCTTGGCCAGGAAGGCGGCGTCGGGGGTGCTCAGGTTGAACCGCACCGTCATGGGATCGGGCGTCTCCACGCTCGCGACGACCGGCTTGAAGGCATAGGCGAACCCGCGATTGATCTTGATCAGCCGGTCGAACGTGACCTTCACCGCGTCCGACGTGAACGCGGCGCCGTCATGGAACCGGACCCCGGGGCGCAGCGTCAACGTCCACTGCCGGACATCCGGGGAAGCGGTCCACGCGGTGGCGAGCCTGGGGATGATCCTGGGGGTGCTTCCGTCGAGCGCGACCAGGGTCTCGTACACCCCTCGGGTGATGCGCACCGTGTTGTCGTAGACGATCTGCGGGTCGAAGGTCTGGACGCTCGTGTCCTGCGCGACCACCAGGGTGTCTCCCGCTGCGATGACCTGTCCCGCCCGGATCAGCCGCTCGAGCTCGGCGCTCCCAATGCCCAGGGCTGCGCCGGCCAGGCTCACCCCCCGGAGCAGCTCCCGCCGGGACAGCCTCCCGCCGTGAGTTTGCCTGTTCATGCTCTCCCCTCCTCTGAGGCGGCCCGGATGACCGGCCTGCCTTCGGATTCCCTGGCAAAGATGGCGGCGAGCACGTCGAGGATCAGCCGCGCCGCGGAGCGGGCCGTCACCTCGGCCCAATCGTATGGCGGGGAGACCTCGACGAGGTCGAGCCCCACCACGCGGCCGCGATTCACGACGGCGCGGGCGGCCTCGCACAGCTCCCGGTACGACAGTCCCCCGGGCTCCGGCGTGCCGGTCCCGGGCGCCTGGGCGATGTCCAGCACGTCGATGTCAACGGTGAGGTAGCACGCCGCGCCGGCGGGGACCGAGCGGGCCGCCGCCTCCGGCCCGTCCCGGCGCAGCGCCGAGGCCGTCACGATGCGCGCTCCGTAGGTCTGGGCCGCCGCGACGGGCTCGGGATACTTCTGCAATCCCTTGATCCCGATCTGTGAGATGCCGGTGACAAATGGCAGTTCGGAGGCGCGGCGCATGACGTTCCCATGGCCCAGGCGTGTCCCCCGCCGCTCGTCCACGAAGTCCTGATGCGTATCGAACTGCACGACGTGGAGCGGGCCGCGCCCGGCAAACGCGCGCAGCGCGGCATAGGTGATGGAATGGTCGCCGCCGACGATCACCGGCAGATGGCCGGCGCCGGCGATCGCGGCGACGCCCGCCGTGATCCGCTCGAGATTCGCCGTGATGTCCGCCGGGGCGATCTCCACATCCCCGCAGTCGGCCATGGTGATCCCCTGAAGGATCCACCGCCCCAGGTCGAGGTCGAACCAGCCGCCCGCGGCCTTCCCATCGTCATCGATGTAGCGGTACCAGGCCGACGCCGCGCGGACGGCGGCCGGACCGAAGCGGGCCCCGGGCCGGAGCGTGGTGCCCAGATCGAACGGCACGCCCACGAACGCCACGTCGGCGTCCGGGGCGGCCCCCGGGGCGCACGGGGGCGCGCCGTAGAAGGTAAGGTACTTGGGCCGAAGGCTCTGTGCGGAGGGCGGGGTCACAGAGAGGATACGGGGGCCGACCGGAACTCCGACCACATCTCGTCCACGGCCCCCGGGCGGCTCATCACGTCGAGCGCCGTCATCGCCAGGCCCTTCGCCGCGAGGAGCATCGCCGCGTACCCCCGGGGAGAGCGGGCGGCTTCCCGGAACTCGGGGGTGTGGCCCGAGACATCATCGGCGATCTTGAGGTACGGGTGGATCGTGGGGACGATCATGCTGACGTTGCCGATGTCCGAGGACCCGACGCCCCCTTGAGCGGGCGGCTGCTCGCCTTCGACGCGGAGGCGCCGCATGTTCTCCGCGAAGAGACCGGCCAGGACGCGGTTGTTGTTGCGCTCGGCGTAGACCAACCCTTCCGTCAGCTCGACCCGGGCGCCGGTCGCGACCGCGGCCCCCTCCGCGCAGCGCCTGACCTTCGCCATCACGTCCACGAGGGCCCGACGCGTCCCCGCGCGGACGAGAAACTCTCCCTGCGCAAAGGCCGGCACGATGTTTGGCGCGTCTCCGCCGTGCGTGATCACGCCGTGGATGCGGACGTCGCTCGTCACGTGCTGGCGCAGCGCATCGATCGCGCGGTAGGTCAGCAGCAGGGCATTGAGCGCGTTGATCCCCGCCTCCGGCATGGCCGCGGCGTGCGCGGCGCGCCCATGGAACGCCGTGGTCAGCGACTGCGCGGCCAACGCGCCCCGCGTCCACCAGTTGTTCCGCGAGGGGTGGAACATCATGGCGGCGTCGATCCCGGAAAAGATCCCCGCATCGACCATGATCACCTTGCCGCCGGCCGTCTCTTCGGCAGGCGTTCCCAGGACGGTCAGCGTCCCGGACAGACGGGGGACTGCGCGGCGGAGCGCGGCGGCGGCGCCCACGCTGGCCGTGCAGATCAGGTTGTGGCCGCAGGCGTGTCCGCGCCCGCCGAGGGCATCGTATTCCGCGAGC
>VBAN01000379.1:3104-4319 GCA_005882445.1 Candidatus Segetimicrobium genomatis
AGCCAGCGGGCCGCCTGATGCTCCTTTAGGCCGGTCTCCGGATGCTCGTGGATGCGGGCGCTCAGCGAGACGAGATCGTCCCGCATCGCGTCGACTTCCGCGCACACACGATCCTTGGGTGCGCTGAGATCGTCCACCGATGACACCCCCCCTGAAGAGCCTGTCTGACGTTCGCGGGGGTGTCCGGTGATATCCTGCCTTACCGTTCCCGGCGGCCGTCCGCGATCCCCAGGTAAATGTTCTGGACCTGCGGGTCGTTCCGGAGTTCCCGGGCGGGCCCCTCCAGCACGGTCCGGCCGGTCTGCAGCACGTACGCGCGGTCGGCCACCTCCAGGGCGAGATCCACCGACTGCTCGGCCAGCAGCAGGGTCAGCCCATCCCGATGGAGACGGCGGAGGGTCTCGTAGAGCACATCCACAATCGTGGGAGCCAGGCCGAGGGAGGGCTCGTCGAGCAGCAGCAGTTTCGGGTCGCTCATCAGCGCGCGGCCGAGGGCCAGCATCTGGCGCTCGCCTCCGCTCAGCGTCCCGGCGCGCTGCTTCGCGCGCTGCGCCAGGCTGGGGAAGAGCGTGTAGACCCGGTCGAGGAGATGGGGGAGGCGCGCGCGGTCGGAGAGGGCCACCGCCCCCAGCCGTAGGTTCTGCTCCACGGTCTGTTTGCAAAGAGGCGCCAGCCTTCGGGAGAGAGGGTCAACCCTTTCCGCACGATGCGGGCGGCGCCGACGCGCTCGATGCGCTCCCCGCTCCACTCAATCGCGCCGGCGCTGGCGCTCACGAGCCCGGCGATCGCGTTCAGCGTCGTGGTCTTCCCCGCCCCATTCGAACCGAGCAGCGCCACCACGCTGCCCTGCCGCACCTCCAGGGAAACGTCGGCCACCCCCACCAGGTCGCCGTAGCGCACCTCGAGGTTGGTGACGCTGAGCGCGCCGGTCACGGAGCCCTCACGCCGGGCCGCCGTTTGCCGAGGTAGGCGTCGACGACCAGCGGGTTGTTCACGATCTCCGCGGGCGCGCCTTCGGCGATGATCTTTCCCTGGTTGAACACGATGACGCGGGGAGCCAGGGTGAAGATCACCTCCATGAGGTGCTCGACGATCAACAGGGTGACGCCCATGTTGTGGATGGCGCGCACCAGCGCGATGGCCTGCTGGATCTCTGAGGGCGTGAGGCCGGCGAGCGCCTCGTCGAGAAGGAGCAGGCGCGGCTCCGTCGCCAGC
>VBAN01000072.1:0-5224 GCA_005882445.1 Candidatus Segetimicrobium genomatis
CGGCCGGAGAGGGCGGGAAAGGTGCGGCATACCTCCTCGATCCGCGCGGCCACCTCGGCCCGGGTGAGTTGCCGGAGCCGGCCGTACGCCCCGAGCAGCAGATTGTCGGCAACGCTCAGCCGTCCGAACACCTGGCGCCCTTCGGGTACGTGGGCGACGCCGAGCCGGACGATGCGGGTGGGCGAGGCGCCGGCGATAGACTCGCCGCCGAGGCGGATCGTCCCGGCCGTGGGGGAGAGCAGGCCGGAGATGCACTTGAGCAGCGTCGATTTGCCGGCCCCGTTGGCGCCCACCAGCGCGACGAGCTCGCCCGGCCCCACGTCCAGGTCCACGCCCCTGAGCGCGTCGACCTCCCCGTAGCCGGCGCGGAGGCCCCGCACCTCCAACATCTGCGTGCTCTCGGCTTCACCCTGGTTAGGAGTCCCCGCAGGGGGCAGCATCGGACCGTCGGTCATCAGGCGATCTCCGCCTCCCGGCCGAGGTACGCTTCGATGACGCGCGGATCGGCCTGCACGGCCGCGGGCGCGCCTGTGGCGATGACCCGGCCGAGGTCGAGCACGATGATGTCGTCGGCGATGCCCATGACGAGGGACATGTTGTGCTCGACGACCATGAGCGTCACCCCGGCGGCCCGGACGGCCAGGAGCAGCCGCGCGAGCTCGGCCGTCTCGACGTCGTTGAGCCCCGCGGCGGGCTCGTCCAGCAACAGGAGCCGCGGTCGGGCCATGAGGGCCCGGATCACTTCGAGGAGCTTCTGCGCGCCGAGCGGCAGGCTGATTGCAGCATCATCCCGGCGATCGGCCAGTCCCACGACCTCGAGCAGGGCCTCGGCCTGTCTCCGGATCGCCCGTTCCTCGTCCCTCACGGCGCGGAGCCAGAGGGCCTGCAGCCATGGCTTGGCGCGGACGCGCAGATGCGCGCCCACGAGGACGTTCTCGAGCACGGTCATTCCCGGAAAGGCGCGGGCCGTCTGAAACGTGCGCACCAGACCCAGGGTTGCGACCGCGTCCGGCGCACGGCCGATCAGGTCGATCCCGAAGCAGGATGCGCTGCCCGCATCCGGCGGGTACAGATTCGTCACCAGGTTGAACAGCGTGGTCTTGCCCGCCCCGTTGGGGCCGATGGCGGCCGTGAGCGATCCCTGGCGGACGGTGAAACTGACGTCGGCGATCGCGAGCACGCCCCCAAACGACTTGTACAGCCCTCGGGCCTCGAGGGCGATGGATCCCGGCACGCTAGCGCCTCCCCGCGGGATCGATGGTGCCCTCCGCGCGCCTGATCGCCGACCGCGGGCGCCGCTTCATCCCGAACTCGCCGTCCCGGCGTGGGGGCTGAGGTGGGTGATGCGGGACGCGAGGCGCTGCAGGCCGGAGAGCCCTCCGCCGAAGATGCCGGCCGGCAGATAGACCATGATGAGGACGAGGACGAGCCCCTCCGCCAGCGTCTTGTAGGTGGCCAGGGGTTGGACCGCCGCCGGCAGCAGCGTCAGGAGGGCGACCCCGATCAGGGGGCCGACCAGGGTGCCTTCGCCCCCGAGCACCAGCATGGTGATCATCTCCAGGGAGCGGGACGTGCTGACCATCTCCGGCGAGAGGAAATGGAAGTGAAAGGCGTAGAGGCTGCCCGCCAGCGCGGCGAGGGCGGCGCTGATCAGGAACACGGACACCTTGTAGCGGGGGACCCGGATGCCCAGCGCCCGCGCGGCCGTCTGATCCGCCCGCGTCGCGCGCAGGGCGCGGCCGTACCCCGATCGCGCGAGGTTCGCCAGCACGATCACCAGCGCCCCGGCCACTCCCCAGACGAGGTAATACGTGGAGGTGGCGCTCGCAAACGCGTAGCCGCCCAGGGAGAAACTGGGAATGCCCACCAGGCCCGAAGGGCCGCCCGTGACGCCGGTGAGCCCCACGGTGACGGAATCCACCAGGAGCCCGAAGGCGAGCGTGGCCAGGGCGAGGTACAGGCCGCGCAGGCGCGCGGTCACCAGCGACAGTACGAGGGCGACGGCCAGCGACAGCGCGATCCCGGCGCCGGTCGCGACCAGGGGCGCGACCCCCAGGCGGGTGGCAAGGATGGCGGCGGTGTACCCCCCCACGGCCATGAACCCGGCGTGGCCGAGGCTGACCTGCCCGGTGTATCCCATGAGCAGGTCCAATCCGAGGACCCCGATGAAGAGGATGCCGGTGATCACGAGCGACCCGGTCAGGCCCGTCCCGCCGAGGAGCGCGGGAAGCACGGCCACGATCCCGGCCCCGAGGATGGCGAGCGACCACGCCGCCCGCCCCGTGAGGCGGTAGGCGGGGAGCGCGGAGGCGCCGATGAACTCGCGCACGTCTTCGCGGCGGACCCCGCCGCCGCCCAGGAGGCCTCCGGGCCGCCAGATGAGGACGGCCAGGAGCAGCACGAGCGTCAGGGTGTTGCTGAACAGCGAGGAGATATAGCCGGCCGTCAGCTGCTGCACCAGCCCCAACCCCACCCCGCCCACCACCGCGCCGAAGAACGAGCCCATGCCGCCCAGCGCGAAGGCGATGAACCCGGAGTTCGTGAAGAACCGTCCCGTGTCGAACTCGATCGAGGTGATCGGTCCCAGGACCTCGCCGCCGATCGCTCCGAGCGCGGCCCCGGCGGCGAAGGCGAACAGCGTCATCCGGGACACGGGCACTCCCATCAGGCTTGCCGCTACGGGGTTTTCAGCGCAGGCGCGCAGGGCTTTCCCAAAGACGGTCCGCGCCAGGATGTACCATAAAAGCACCACGCTCGCGGCCGTCGCTCCCAGGATCCAGAACCCTTGGGTGGGGATGCGGATGCCCGCGATGGCGGCGGGGCGCTCTCCTGAAAACGCTGGAATCGAGTAGGGTTGGCTTCCCCAGATGACCAGGCTCGCGCCCTCGAACAGGGTCAGAAGCCCGACCATCAGGATGAGCATGCCGCTGGTGGGCAGCCGGCGCCGCGCCGGCCGGATGACCAGGCGCTCGGTCGCGCCCCCCACCAGCGCCGCAACGACCGCCGCCCCCGGCACGGCGGCCAGGAGGGGCCAGCGCAGGTGCGTCTCGAGGGAATACATCGTGAGCGCTCCCAGGACGACAAACGCGCCCTGGGCGAGGTTCGGCACGCCCATGACGCTGTAGACGAGCGTGAACCCGACGGCGACCAGCGCGAAGACGCTGCCGGCGAGGACACCGCCTATCGCGATCTCGACCGCTTCGCGCATCCGCTCCCCTACTTCATGGGCCCTCCGCCCGAACCGCTCACGGGATCCCACGCCTGCGTGGACGGATTCCACCGGGTGACGATGGCGTCCCTCAGGGTCAGCCCCCGCTGAGGGCTCGTCTTGAAGTCGTAGATGCCGTTGATGCCGGCGACTCCCCTTAAGCGCGCGATGTAGTCCCGGATCTGGCCGGCGCCGGCATCGAGGCCCAGGTGCCGCAGCGCGTCGACGACGAGGACGGGCCCGTCCCACGCCAGCGTCGCGGCCCGATCGGGTTTCATGTTCCCGGCCTGGAGCGCGTCGAGAAAGACCTTCTGCGCCAGCTTCACCCGCCCCGGCGGGAGTGTCTGGTACGCCGGCCACGTGCTCGTCGGAAAGTACAGCTCATCGGGTATGAACGATGCGTACTGCTGCATCTGCGGGTATGTCATGTTCCCGTCCGTGGTGAGCACCGGGATCGCAAGGCCGCTCTGCGCGATCCCCTTGAACACCGTGCCGATCGGCGCCCCCGTGCTCCAGGCGATGAGGGCCTGCGGCTGGGCGGCCCCGATCCGCGCGATCTGGGCGGCGACGGTGACGTCCTGCGGGTTGAAGTGCTCGCGGGCGACGACCTGGACGCCTTGATTCTGGGGCAGCGCCGCCGCGGCCAGGATCCCTTCCTCGGCATCCTGGCCCGTCGCGTCCGTAGACGTCAGCACCGCGAGGCGCGTCCACCCCTTGGCTCGGAAAAAGGTGATGCTCGCCTGGGCCAGGTCATGGGTGGAGACACCCGCGGTAAAGACGTAGCTGCCTTCATCGGGGTGGATGCCCGGCGAGAAGCAGTACATCACCGGGCCGTCCTTCATGAGGGGCGCCATGGCTCTGCAGATGGCCACCAGGGTGGATCCCAGGATGACCGGCACCTTCTTCGCGAGCACTTGGCCGGCCAGCTGCACCCCCAGCTGCGGGCTCGATTGATCATCCTGGACCGCCAGGTGGATGGGGCGTCCCTGGATTCCGCCTCGGGTGTTCTCGAGGCGTTCCAGGACCTGAAGCGTTCGCCACTCGGTCTGCCCGAGGAAGGCGGCCCCGCCCGTCAGGGGCAGGATGACATTGAGCTCGTAGGGCGCGCCGGCGGGAGGCGCCCCGTGGGCGGTGAGGGCGAACACGAGCACCGCGGTCGCGGCGAGCGCCGCGTGCCCGCCTCCGAGCCGGCGGCGGCTAGGCGTCATAGGCCAGCACCCGGTCGACGAGATCGCCGTGGGACACCTGGAGGGCCGCCATCTTGCGATGCTGCACATGCAGCGCCATCTGCTGCACCTCCGCCGACGTGGCGTAGCGCTCCAGGATCACCCGCCCGTAGCGGATGTGCTGCCCCTCGTCGGGAATGACGTCTTCCTCGAGGCGTCTCGCGGTTTCCGGGTCCACCAGGCTGTCCAGCGCCTGCGCATCGTCGGCGAGGATCTGCTCGCGGATCACGGCCGCCGTTCGCTCATCCACGAGGAGCCGCTTCGGGTCGACCAGGGTCTTGAACATCTCTGTGATCATGACTTCTCCGGTGCACTGGAGGGAGACGACCAGCTCCACCGGATGGCTCCAGTTGTAGGTCCCGTAGTAGAGCTCCCAGTCGCCCGGCGTGGGCGTATAGCGCGCGAGGTCGCCGTCGCCGCCGAGCGCCCCGACGCGCTCTGCGAACACCTGCGAATGCTTCCACTCCTCCAGCAATTGCCGGGTCAGGAGCAGCTTCAAATCCTGGGCGTCGTCCGGCAGCAGGGCCAGCGTCTTCGCGGGGACGTGCACGCCGACCATGTACTCCCGCCACATCAGGGAGCGGCAGTACTCGATCAGCCCCCGGGCCTGGAGCCGGGCGCGGATGCGGCCGTACTCCTGGGCGACGTAGCGCTCGGCCCACTCGTGGGAACGCCGGACTAGGTCGATGGCGAACGTCCTGCCGTCCATGGTCGCAGTCCCCTCCCCGTGCGGCCCATGGTTCGCTGCGGGCCCGCGGGCACTCCTTCCCCAAGGCCCGGCCGCCGGCTT
>VBAN01000072.1:5249-5700 GCA_005882445.1 Candidatus Segetimicrobium genomatis
GTCGTTTGGTCCCTACGTGTCCCGGGTCAGCCACACGTAGGCGTCCTCCAGACGAGGCGGTACCGCCATGCCTCCCGGAGGCCGATCGCCTACCGCTCGGAGCCGCAACGTTCTATTCGACCGCTCCGCCTCGCAGATCTCGTACGCGGGATCGGCGGGAAGTGTGGTAGACGGCACGACCCATTCAAACACGCGGTCGCTCACCGCCGCTGTGATCGAGGCGGGTTTCCCGAACGCCACGGCGCGGCCTCGGCGCAGGATCAACACTTGATCACAGACGCTTGCGACATCGGCGGGCTGATGTGTGGAAAACACGATCGACACCCGGCTTCGGAGCCGCTCGATCAGGCGGAGGAGTCGAAACCGTTCGCGGATGTCGAGGCCGGTTGTGGGCTCATCCATGATGAGCAGTTTTGGCGCGTGCGCGAGCGCCTGCGCAATCCGAACCTTT
>VBAN01000381.1:0-1024 GCA_005882445.1 Candidatus Segetimicrobium genomatis
TCCTCCGGAGCGGCCTCCAACTCGTCCTCCGATGGTGCGGTCAGCTCGTTCTCCGGGGGAACCGCCAATTCGTCCTGCGGGGGGCCGCCGGCTCTTCCTGGGAGGGCGCCGCCGGCCGGGTCCGCAGAGGCACTACCGGCCTGGTCTGGCCCGCAGCCGGCTGAGCCACCCAACTAGATCCCTCCCCCTCAAGCACGTACTCTCGAAGCTGGTCGCGGACGAATTTTATGACGCCATCTATCATCCATCGCTGAGACGGCGGCGCGGGGGGAATGCGGATCTTGACCTCCGGCAAATACTCGCTGGAGGTCTGTTCGAGCGCCTCAACAGGGCACCGGGCGAGATCAAGGAGGGCGAACCATCCTCGCGCTTCTTCGCGTTCTTCCTCGGTCATCCCGAAGAAGTGATGGAAATCGGACACGCCCGGGATCACCGCCGCCACGCGGTACTGGCGTCCTCCGACCTCGATCGTCGCCTGGGCCCAAAGGTCATCGCGCCCCTGTTCAGCCTGAAAGGGGCCTTCGATAGCGATGACCCGGTCCGCCGGAACCCTTTGTGCGGCCTGAGGCTTCAGTGCCGCAACCTCCTTTGCATTGACGCACGGGTGCCGGATCCCGGCCGGTGACCATGGCCTGGGGACCCGATCCCCCTCATCTGCAGTTTTGCCCGACTTGCAGAGAGCCTAGACGCAGGCTCGCCCGCCGCGGGCGCCGAGGGCCGTCTGAGCCTGTTTTTAGCGGGCGGACGTCCCTGGACAAAGGAAAGGGGTGGACGCCAGAGGCGTCCACCCCGGTGGAGCGGAGTTGAGCCGGGCTACATCTTCGACATGCTGGTCAGCTGCACTTCGATGATGTGCGCGGCCGCCTTGGCCTGAGCCAGGTTCTTCATTGAAATGGCCTCGTCGCCGAGATGGGCCAGCCACCATGCCACGGTGTACTCCTGGTCGGTCCCCATCGACGCTTTGATCTCCGGCAGGACGCCTTTGCCCTGTCCCTGACACGGGTTTCCGGCTGCCTTATCGAAC
>VBAN01000381.1:1043-2792 GCA_005882445.1 Candidatus Segetimicrobium genomatis
CAGCGTCACCTCGGCCAACGAATCGCCCTTCGATGCGAACCCCGCGTGCGTGATCGCGGTCTTGAGCTCGATCTTCATGCCCATCTCCTGCGCGGACGTCCCCTGGATGGCCAACGCGAGGGCAACCACGACCGCGGGTCCAAGCGCCCACCTGAGCATTTTCTGCATGAGGGTGCCTCCTTGAACAGGTTTGCTGTGCGGCGTTCCTGTATGCCGTTAGTATATCCGTCCGTTTATGACAAATGTGTAAAATGAGTTCATGCCGTCGCTGCTCATTCTGATCTCGGCCGTCTTCTACGGGATCTCACCCATCATTGCCAAGATGGTGTACGGGTTTGGGGTGACCCCCCTGACCCTCCTGGCGCTCCGGTCCACGTTCGCCGCGGCCTGCCTTTGGGCCGGCCTGATCGCGACCCGCACGCCCTTCCAACCGCCCCGCGCCTCGCTGGTCCCCCTGTTCGTGATGGGCTCGACGCTGATTCCCGTCCAGGTGTTTGCGTACTTTCAGGCCCTGGCCTATCTCCCGGCCTCGTCGGCCTCGGTCCTCTCCTACACGTATCCGATCCACGTCGCCTGGATGGGCTGGCTGTTCCTGGGGGAACGCGTCCGGCCCGATGAACTGGGCCTGCTTGCCGCCGTTATCGCCGGGGCGGTGCTGGTCGCGGGGCAGACCCCCGCCGCCGCTCAGGGACTCGGGCTCGTCATGCTCGCCGTTGCCACGGTGACATCGGCCATCTACATGGTCGCGGCTCGGCGGATCGTACGGGACGTGCTCCCGATCACCGCGATGGCCATTCTGGGGCCGATCTCCGCGGCCATGTACTGGGCCGCCGCGCTGACCGCAGGACAGCTGACGCTGGCGATGCCCGTCCCGGCATTCGCGGCGGTCCTCGGGATCGCCCTCCTGGCCAATCTCATCGCGCCGATCCTGCTGCTCTCGGGCCTCAGGGCCATGCCCGCGGTGCGGGCGGCGATGCTCGGAACGCTCGAACCCGTGGTGACGGTCGCCCTGAGCGTCCTGCTGCTCGGGGATGCCATGACCCCCCTGCGCGCGCTCGGCATCGCCGCCATTATTGGGGCGATTACGACCCTCCACATCCGCCGGTCCGCCTGACCCCGGTCGAGGGCCACCGCGGAGGCCTTACGGAACGAGCACCACCTTCCCGAAATGCTCCCGGGCTTCAAACAATCGGTGCGCCTCACGAATCTCGGACAGCGGCAGCACGGTGTGGATGACCGGGGTGAGTTCCCCGCGGAAGACCAGTTCCATGACGGTCTGGAAATCTGTCAGGTTGCCCATAGGAGCCCCGAGGATCTGCCGGTGGCGTTGGTAAATCTCTCGGATGTCGATGCTGGGCCGCTCTCCCCCCGTCGCGCCGCAGATGACCATGCGTCCCCCCGGCCGCAGGCTGCGGATCGATTCCGGCCACGTCGGGGCGCCGACCGGATCGGCGGCGACGTGGACGCCGGACGCCGTCAACTCCCGGACCCGCTCGCTGAAGCGCGGGTATCGGACCCGATCGATCGGCAGCGCCCCAAGGCGCTCCGCCTTCGCGGCCTTCTCCGGGCCGCCCACGAGGGCAAAGACGCGGGCGCCTGCCCGCCTGCCGACGACCAGCGCCGCGCTCCCCACACCGCCGGACGCGCCCACGACCAGCAGGTCCTCCCCGGCGCGAAGCCGGCCGGTGCTCACCACCATCCGCCACGCGGTCGTGCAGCAGACGGGCGCGGCCGCGGCCTGTTCGAAGG
>VBAN01000382.1:0-348 GCA_005882445.1 Candidatus Segetimicrobium genomatis
GACCCCGAAGAACACGAGCCGCCACTGCCCGTAGGTCCGCAGGAACTCCTGCAGCACCTCCACCGCGAACGCGCCGCCCACGGCCGTGGGAATCCGCTCCATCCCGCCGATCACCGTCATGACCACGACCACGGCCATGAGATCCAGCGACCCGAGGCTGGGGGTGAGGATCCCGATATAGTGCGCGTAGAATCCGCCGGCGAGCCCCGCGAACCCGCTGGCGATCGCAAATGCCAGGATCCGAAACCGCGCCACGCCGACCCCCGACGCCGCCGCGGCCTGCTCGTCTTCCCGGACGGCCCGGAAGAACAGGCCCCAGCGGGAGTGCACGACCGCGCCCATCACCGC
>VBAN01000382.1:512-2381 GCA_005882445.1 Candidatus Segetimicrobium genomatis
GACCCCCGACGGCGCCGCAGAGCGCCAGACCGGCCGCCATGCCGAGCGGGACCGGCAGGCCGTACCAGTTCACCAGCAGGGCGGACGTGTACCCTCCCACCGAGGCGAACGCCATGTGCCCGAGCGAGAACAGGCCGACATACCCGGCCAGCAGCGACCAGCTCGCCGTCAGGATCCCGTAGAACATGGCGATGATCGCGACGTGCATCCAGTACGAGTTGAGGAGGTGCGCGTAGGCGAGCAGCGGGACCGCCGCGGCGAGCAGCACGTAGACGTGCAGTCCCCGCACCGGTCTACTCCATCCGCAGGTGGCGCCGGCCGAACAGGCCGGTCGGCCGGAAGATGAGCACGACCATCAAGACCAGCACCCCGAACGCATTCGTATACGCCAGCGCCCGGGTCGGATCGGGGAAGTAGGCCGTGAAGAGGCCTTCCGTTTCTCCCAGCGCGATGCCGCCGATGATGCTGCCGAGGACCGACCCCATGCCGCCCAGGATCACGATCACGTAGGCCTGGATGTTCGACGACACGCCCATGTCGGGCGCGAGCGAGAAGATGGGGGCGATCAGCGCGCCCGCGCCCGCCGCGAGCGCGGCGCCGACCCCGAAGGCCAGCGTGTTGAAGCGCCGCGGATTGATGCCCACGATCGCGGCGGAGTCGCGCGATTGGCTGACGGCATCGAGCGCCTGCCCCCAGATCGTCCGGTTCATGAAGTAGACGAGGACGGCCAGGAGCACGAGGCCGGCGGCCCCCGCAAAGATGCGATCGTTCGTGACGATGATATTGCCGAACCGGTGGACGCCCGACCAGAACGACGGGGGCTTGAGCGGGAACGGCCCGAACACGATCAGGGCCAGATTGCGCAGGAAGAATGCGAGGCCGAACGTGACGATGAGCCCGTACTCGTCCTTGCGCTCGGTGCGTTCGCTGTACAGGGGGGTGAGCAGCAGGCGCTCCAGCGCGATCCCGAGCATAAAGACCGATGCCATCGAGACGAGGAGCGCCGCTAGCGGCGGGAGGCCGAGCAGCCTAATGACGTAGTAGGCGCAGTACCCGCCCACCATGTAGAGGTCGCCGTGGGCGAAATTGACGATCTTCAGGATCGAAAAGACAATCGTCACGCCGGCGGCGATCAGCGCGTAAATCACGCCGATCACCGCGCCGTTGGCTGCCTGAGTGTACAGGTAGTCCATAGAGACGGACCCGCGAACGAGCGGCGGGTCACCTCAGCCGGCACCCCGCCTGGCGGTCCGCGGCCCACGGTCCGCGGCGGCTGACCGTGGACCGTGGGTCCGACCCGCGCGACGGCGCGCTTACCCGAGCGGAGCGCCTCGGCGCGCGCCGTGGGCTCGATCGATCACTGCATCGGCCGGAGGTACATCGACTTCACGGTCGAGGAACTGGTGGTAATGCCAGTCCAGGTCGCGATCCGTGGCGAACGTGGTCGTGCCGCGGGTGCCGAGCCATTTCGTCTGCTCGAGCGCGTGGATGATCGCCCTGGGGTTGGTGTTCCCGGCCCGCCTGATCGCGTCCACGAGGACGTACTCCGCGACGTAACTCTCCATCGCCTGCGGGGTGGGCGGGCTCTTGAACCGCGCCTTAAACGCGGCCACAAACGCCCGCGTCTTGTAGTTCCATCCCGACTTCGGCAGGCCCGGCACCTCGGTGATGAGATACTTCCCGTTCTCCCCCACGTTCTGCCAGAAGGTCGGGGTGGTCGCGGGGCCGCCGCTATTGTACATGCCCGTCTTCGCCGTCGGCGCGAATCCGAGGGTGTGCGACTGGTTGACCAGGGCATACAGGCCGGCCTCGCTGAACGCGGTCGCAAAGAAATCATACGGCGGGTTGTGGGTCTTCAGCCGCTCGATC
>VBAN01000383.1 GCA_005882445.1 Candidatus Segetimicrobium genomatis
GAATTTACGGCGGTGCTCAGCCTTCCCGACTTGCTCGAGCACATCATGCGGGTGTTGCGCGAGGAGACGGGTTTCGATTCCTGCACGCTGGCGCTGATCGACGAGCGTAGCCCGGAGGTGCTCATCGTCAAGGCGGCCTCCGGCCTCAGGGAGAGTTTCCGGGGCCTGGCCATCCCGAAGGACCAGGGACTGCACGGGGTCGTGATGCGGACGGGGGAGCCCCTGTTCGTCCCGGACATGCATGCCGACGCCCGGGTGTACCGGCGGGACAACCGCATCCGGTCGGGGATCTACGTCCCGCTCAGCGTGCGGCGCCGTCAGATCGGCATCCTGAGCGCGCATCGAGAGCGCGCCGGGGCGTTTACCATGGCCGATCTCGACGTGCTGACGGTGGTGGGCCGGTACCTGACCGGGGCCGTCGAAGTCGCCCGCCTCCACGACCAACTTAAAGATTTGGCGGCCACGGACTCGCTCACCGGGCTGGCCAACCGCCGATGTTTCTTCGAGCGGTTCGCCATCGAGCTCGCCCGCAGCCGGCGGAAAGACCGCCCCGTCACGGTGGTCCTGCTGGACCTGAACGGGTTCAAGGCGGTCAACGACGCCCACGGCCACGCCAAGGGCGACGAGGTCTTGATCTGGGTCGGCGAGGCCATCACCAAAGCCATCCGCACTTACGACCTGGCGGCCCGCTTCGGAGGAGACGAATTCATCCTCATGCTCCCGGAGACGACAAAGGAACAGGCGGCCCAGGTCTTGAACCGGCTTCACAACCTCCGGGTTCCGGTGCCGGATCCGCGGAGTGCGGTGGCCGACCTTAGTTTCAGTTGGGGGATCGCGGTGTTCCCCGTCGACGGGGACGACCCGGAGCGGCTCTTGCAGGTCGCCGACCACCGCCTCTACTCCATGAAAGAACGCTTCTACGACGGTGAGACGCTGGCCTGACCGCGTCGCCGCCTCACCGGCGTCCGGATCCGCGCCGGCGCCCTGACCGCTTCACCCACCCAACGCCCCAGTGTCTCGCACGGCGGCCGCCGCGTTGGTCCGGCGCGCCCGGCGAAGGCCGGGCGCCGTGCTATACTCGTAGGGATCCTTACCAGACATGGCGGAGGTGCGGGGTGGAGCCGGTCCATATCGCCCGGGTGCGCGTGTATCAGGAGAAGCGCCCCAACCGCCGGGCCTTTCTCGGGGATTTTCCCGAACCCATCCGGTACGGCGTCAACACCGGGGTCAAAGCCTTCTATAAGATGGAGCCCGAAGAAGAGCTTCCCAGCACGCTCGACCACCTCGTCGCCGCCGCCGCCGGCTGACTCACGGGCACCCTGGCCGGCGCGCTGGAGGCGCGCGGGATTCCAAGCTATCCGGAGAAGCTCTGGACTGAAGCCGAAGGAACGATCGAGGCGCCCGATCGGGTGATGCGGGTCACGGCCATCCGCGTCACGTATCACCTGACGATCCCGCCGGGCAAGCGCGAAGAGGCCGAGCGGGCCCTCGCCGTGTTCGAACGCGGCTGTCCGGTCGCGCAGACCCTGAAGGGGTGCGTGGCCATCAGCCATGCCTGGGAGATCCGGGAAGGATGAACGGAGGATGAGGCGATGACGTACGTGTTCCGGTGCCGGTCCTGCGGCCACGAGTTCGAAATGTCCGCCACGGTCGCCGAGTATGAATCCCGGAAGGTCCCGGCGTGTCCCCAGTGCGGCCGGGAGGAAGCCCGCCGAGTCTACACCCCCATCCTCGTCATGAGCGCGGGTGGAACCAAAGGAGAGGCAGGCGGCGCCGGGGGAGGCTGCGGCTGCGGCGGATCGTGCGCCTGCGGTCACTGAACAGGCTCCGTCCCGCGGTCTCGGGGTGAACGAGCAGCTGGAAGCCCGCGAGACCGCCGGCAGGCCCGTGCGCGTCGGGATCATCGGCGCCGGGCGCTTCGGGACGATGGTGATCTGCCAGCTCGCCGGCATCCGCGGCATGCGGCCCGCCGTCGTCTCGGATATCAGTGGGGAGCAGGGACTGCGGGCGTTTGCGCACGCAGGGTATTCCTCGGCGGCGGTGGTCCGCACGGACTCGATCGAGCAGGTGAACGAGGCGATCGCGCGCGGCCGGCCCGTCTTCACCGAACACCCCCAGGTCTTGCTCGCGAGCGACGTCGACGTGGTGGTGGAAGCTACAGGTGTCCCCGAAGCGGGCGCGGCCTCCGCCCTGGAGGGGATCCGTAACGGGAAGCACGTCGTCATGGTGAATGTCGAAGCCGACGTGCTCGTCGGATCGGTGCTGCGGCGGGCGGCCGACCGCGCCGGACTGGTCTATTCCGCGGCGTACGGCGACCAGCCGGCGCTCATCCACGAGCTCGTCGAGTGGGCCTCGGGGCTCGGATTCGAGGTCGTGGCGGCCGGCAAGGGGACGAAATACCTGCCCGCGTTTCGCAAGGGGACGCCGGACGACATCTGGGACCGGTACGGAGCGGACCCCCAACAGCGGGTGGGCTTGAATCCCCGGATGTACAATTCTTTCACGGACGGAACGAAGTCGGCGATCGAAATGGCGGCGGTGGCAAACATGACGGGCCTCCGCCCGGACGTGCGCGGGATGCACTTCCCGCCGGCCGGGATCGAGCAGCTCCCGGAGGTCCTGAAGCCGGCCGAGCACGGCGGGATCCTCAGCAGGTCGGGCGTTGTCGAGGTCGTCAGTTCGCTGGACCGCGATGGGCGTCCGGTTCCACAGGATCTGCGCTGGGGCGTCTACGTGGTGATCACGTCGTCCCGCCCATTCATCCGGCGCTGCTTCGCCGACTACGGGATGCCGGTTGATCGGACGGGGACGTTCGCGGCGATGTACCGGCCGTTCCACCTCGTCGGGATGGAGCTCCCCGTCAGCATCGCGCGGGCGGTCCTCGAACAGCGGCCCACCGGAGCGCCGCGCCCCACGCCCGTTGCGGCGGTCGCCTGTGCCGCGAAGCGCCCTCTCGCGGCGGGCGAGATGCTCGATGGCGAAGGCGGGTATACGGTGTACGGGGTCATCGATGACGCGGAGACCGCGCGCCGCGAGCGGTTCCTGCCGATGGGGCTCAGCCGCGGCGCGAGGGTCGCGCGGGCGATCCCGGAAGACGGGCTCGTCCGGCTCGAGGATGTGTCGCTCGACACGTCAAGCCTGCTGTTCCGGCTCTGGCAGGAGCAGATGCAGCTCTCCGCCTGAGGCCACTGGCTCGCCCGCTCGTTTCGCTCCCGCCCGTACCCCTGCAATAACGACCGCGTGACCAAAGTTCCCGGAAGGCTCCCGTAGACTTCCGGTAGACGTTCGGGTCGTGGTCTGTAAAAGCCCGCTGCTGGGTATAACCCCTTAGGTATTCGCG
>VBAN01000380.1 GCA_005882445.1 Candidatus Segetimicrobium genomatis
GGTTCCGGCACGACATCCAAAGCCTCCGGGTCGTTGAGATGCTGGAGCGCCGCCGCACCAGAGAGGGGGTCTACCAGGAAGGGCTGAACCTCACCTGGGAGGTCCGCAACGGCATCGGAGGCCATTCCAAAGGACCGTCCGACATCGAGATTTTTCCGGATCTCGAGGCGATGCAGCCCGCGTCGGGCCCGGAGACCGTGGAGGGGCAGCTCGCGCGGGTGGCCGACCGGATCGGGTATGTCCACCACGACACCGATGATGCGATCCGGGCGGGGCTCATTCGGGAAGAGGACGTTCCGGAGGCGGTCCGCCGCGTCCTCGGGCAGACCCGCGGCCAGTGGATCGACACCACGGTCCGCGATCTCGTCGCCCGGTCGGCCGACGGCGGGCGGATCCAGATGGCCGAGGACGTCCGCACCGCGCTCAACCGGCTCAAGGACTTCCTGTTCGAGGCGGTGTATCAGGGGTCGGCGGCCAAAGCCGAGGTCGCCAAGTCCCAGCGGCTGCTGCTCGAGTTGTTCGAGTATTTCACCGAGCACCCCGGGGAGATCAGCGAGGACTCCCGGCGGCTGCTCGACGAGGGCCGCGTGACCGTCGAACGGGCCGTGTGCGACTTCCTCGCCGGCATGACCGACCGGTTCGCGATCCGGATGCAGGAGCAGCTGTTCGTGCCCCGGACCTGGGCGAGTTATTAAGTGGAAGGGGGGCGGACGATGCGGACCGCGGATGAATATCGGGCGAGCCTCCGGGACGGACGGGTCGTCTATTACGAGGGACAGCGCGTGCGCGACGTGACCGCGCACCCCGCCCTGCGGGTGGCCGTGGACCACGCCGCGCTGGACTATGAGATGGCCGCCGATCCCCGGCACCGGCCGCTCGCGGTGGTCCCCCGGCCCGGCGGCGGGGAGATGAGCCGCTATTTTGCGATCCCGAGGACCGCGGAGGACCTCCTGGCGCGGATGGGCCTGGTCGAGGCCGGCACGCGCGTCGGGGGGACCATCGTGCCCCTGTTGAAGGAGATCGGGACCGACGCGCTCTTCGCCCTGCACCTGGTCGGGCACGACCTGGACCGCGCCCGCGGCACCCGGTACCTCGAGCGGATCGGGGCGTTCTACGCGCACTGCCGGGACAACGATCTGGCGATGGCCGTGGCCCAGACCGACGTGAAAGGCGACCGCGGGGCGGGGCCGAGCGAGCAGGCGCACCCGGATTACTACGTCCGGATGGTCGAGGAGCGCTCCGACGGCATCGTCGTCCGCGGGGCGAAGGTCCACACCTCGGTCTCCATGAACGCCAACGAGTTGATCGTCCTGCCCACTCGCGCCCTGGGGGAGGGCGATCGCGCCTACGCCGTCGCCTTCGCCGTGCCGGTGGCGACCCGGGGGCTGACCCTGGCGGTGAGCCCTTACGGCGGCCGCACCGCCTCGTCGTTCGAGCACCCCCTCTCCAGCCGGCACCGCATGACAGAGACGCTCACCGTTTTCGACGACGTCTTCGTGCCGCGCGACCGGGTGTTTCTGCAGGGGGAGTGGGATTATGCCGGCCCGCTGGCCCGGACGTTCGTCGAGTTCCACCGGTTCACCGCGGTCTCGTACAAGCTGCCGCTGGTCGATCTCCTCGCCGGCGCCGCCCAGTTGATTGCCCAATACAACGGGATCGAGCGGGCCGGGCACATCCGCGACAAGATCACGTGGCTGGTCGCGTACGCCCGGACCCTCAGGGCCCTCACCCGCATGGCCGCGCTCGACTGCTATCAGGGCGCGCTGGGGATCGCCGTCCCCGATCCGGGGACCATCAATATCGCCAAGCTGCACTTCGCCACCCAGTTCCACGATGCGATTGCCCGCGTGCAGGAGATCGCCGGCGGCCTTCTCGTCACCGCGCCCGGACAGGCCGACTGGGAGCAGCCGGCGCTGCGGCCCCTGATTGAACGCTACCTGGGCGGGAAGGGGGTGGGGGCAGAAGCGCGGCTGCGTCTGCTCCACCTGATCTCGGACGTGACGACCTCGGCCCTGGGCGGGTACCACGCCGTGCTGGCGATCCACGCCGAAGGCTCCATCGAGGCCGAGAAGCTGACGATCTACCGGACTGCGCCGATGGACAAATATGTGGCGCTGGCCAAGGAGCTCGCCGGCATCGCCGACTGAATCCCTTCCCAGGGAGGCGGTCGACCGGAGGACAGGTCGCGCTCATGGCTCGGGACCGGTTCTGGGATCGCGACGTCGAGACGCTCTCCCGCCGAGATCTCGAGGCGCTTCAACTCGAGCGGCTCCGCCGGCAGCTGGTCCGGTGTTACGA
>VBAN01000386.1 GCA_005882445.1 Candidatus Segetimicrobium genomatis
GTATCCGCGCATCACCCCGCCGGAGCAAGCGTGGCCCATTGTAGCACAGGGCCGGTGAACATGTCACCCTTGGCGACGCGCGACGGGCCGCGCGCCCCGCCGTGCTATAATGGCGGGCAGATGTCGACCGGATCCGAGCCGGCTTCGAGTCACCGGCCGTTCGCCGCCGGGGGGCTGGCCCGGGCGGCCGGCGTGATCGCCGCAAGCACCTTGGCCAGCCGCGGCCTCGGGTTGATCCGGGACATCCTGATCGCGGCGCTCTTCGGCGCGACCTCCGCGAAGTCCGCGTTCGTCATCGCGTACTACGTCCCGTTTTTCATCCAGCGCCTGCTGGTGGGGGGCATCCTCAGCATCGTGTTTATTCCCGTGCTCAGCGAGGTCCTCATCAAAGGCGATCCGGAGGAGACCCGGCAGGTCGTCACCAGCACCTTGAATCTGGTGCTGCTCGTCGGCCTGGGCCTGGTGGTGGCCGGCGTCCTCGCCGCTCCGATCCTCGTGCCGATCGCCGCTCCGGGGTATCTGCACACGAACCCCGCGGTGCTGACCACGGCGGTCGACCTCAGCCGTGTGATGTTCGTGTCCATGGTCTTCCTCGCGCTCTCAGGGTTCCTCACCGGATTCCTCAACGCCCACCACCGGTTTGCCGTCCCGGCGCTCGCCCCGGTCGTCTTCAACGCGGTCATCATCGGCGGCGTCCTGACGCTGAGCCGGGCGCAGGGCATCCGCGGGGTGGCCCTCAGCTTTCTCCTCGGGTGGGCGGCGCAGTTCGCGGTGCAGCTCCCGGCGGCCCGCCGGGAAGGGCTGCGCTGGGGCACGACGCTGAACCTCCGGCACCCGGGGATCCGGGAGATGGGCCGCCTCGCCATCCCGGCGATGCTCGGGCTCGCCATCATCGAGATCAACTCGAATGTGGCCCGGTTCTTTGCCTCGTTCCTTCCGCCTCAACCGGCCGTCGATTATGTCGCGGTGCTCGACTACGCGTTCACCATCAACCAGGCCCCCGTGGGCATCTTTGCGCTCTCGCTGGCCACCGCCCTCTTTCCCACGATGTCGCGCCGCGCCGTCGAGGGGGCCGCGCTGCTCCGTGAGACGACGTCGCTGGGGCTGCGCGGCATCCTCTTCACCATGGTGCCCATGATGGCGGTGATGCTGGCGCTGAGCGACCCTCTCGTCCGGGTGATCTTCCAGCGGGGCGCGTTCGCCCCGGCGGCCACCCACGCGGTCGCGCTCGGCCTCGTGGGGTTTGCCGTGGGCAGCGTGCCGTACGCCGCCTACTATGTCGTCACCCGGACCTTCTACGCCCTGCACGATACCCGCACGCCGGTGCGCGTCGGCGTCTATATGATCGCGCTGAACGCGGCCGCCGATCTGGTGCTGATGCAGTGGCTCGGCCATACCGGGATCGCCCTGGCCACCTCGCTCGTGGCGTTTGCCAACGTGGGGTGGTTGTTGGTCATTCTGCGCCGGCGCCTGGGGCGGTTCGACGGCGCGGCGATCCTCGGCACCGGGGTCCGGACCGTGCTCGCGGGGGCTGTCCTGGCGCTGGTCTCCCTGGGTACATTACAGGCAGCGGGACGGGTGGTGAACCCGGCCCGGTTTTCAGGGGCGGCGCTCCAACTGGCGGCCGCGCTCGCCGCGGGGGCGGTCGCGTACCTCGGCGCGTGCGCCCTGCTGGGCGTGCAGGAACTGGCGCTCCTCGGCGCGTTGCTCCGCCGCGGCCGGGCCAGGCGTCCCCCCGCCGGCTTGCCTTGACAGTGCGAACAGGTGGATGGTAGATTGAACCCAACGCGAGGCTAGCACTCTACGTCCTCGAGTGCTAAACGAGGAGACCGGGGTGCCCGAGCTCGACACGCGAAAGCGCGAGATCCTCAGAATCATCATCGATGACTACGTTCTGACGGCCGAGCCGATCGGCAGCGAGGCGGTCTCCGCCCGCCACCGGCTGGGGGTCAGCCCCGCGACGGTGCGCAACGAAATGGCCGGCCTCGAGGAGCTGGGCTACCTCCGCCAGCCGCACACGTCGGCGGGGCGGGTCCCGACCGAGCAGGCCTACCGGGTATACGTGGACTCGATGCTCGGGGAGGAGCACCTCCCATCGTGGGAGCGCGCCCGCATTCGCCGAACGCTCTTCGGCGTCCAGCCCGAGCGGACCGTCGAGCAGGCGGCGCACGCGCTCGCGTCCGTGACCAACTTCGCCGCGGTCGCGGCGTCGGTGACCACCGGGGAAACCCGGATCCGGCATCTGCAGCTGGTTCCCCTCACGCCGCGGCGCGTGCTCGTGGTCGCGGTGACCGACGAGGGCGTGTTCGAAGGGACCACGGCGGAGTTCGCGACGCCAATCCAGCCCGACGATCTCGACCGCCTCTCCCATGAGATCAGCCGCCGGATCGGCGGGATGTTGCTGCACGACCTCACCCCGCGCACGCTCGACGCCGTCATCGGGGACGCGGCCCGCCACCAGCGTGTGGTCGACGAGGTCGCCCGGCTGCTCCGGGAGCACCTCACCCAGACCCCGGGACCGGTCTACTCGGAGGGGAAGGCCAACATCCTCAAGCAGCCCGAGTTCCAGGATGTCCGGCGCGCGCAGCCGGTGCTCTCGGCGCTGGAGCAGAGGGACGTGGTGGTGGAACTGCTCCGCCCCGGATCCGAGGAGGACCGCGTCCGGATCACGATCGGTCGGGAGAACAAGCGCGAAGAGATGAAGGAGTGCAGCGTGATCACGGCCACCTATTTCGTCGGCGACCGCCCGGCGGGCGTGGTCGGGATCGTGGGTCCCACCCGCATGCAGTACGGAAAGGTGATCAGCCTCCTCTCGTTCCTGGCCGACAGCCTCGCCGAGGCCATCGGTCAGCCGTAACGCGCGCGCACGATGCCCCGCCGCGATTACTACGAGGTGCTCGGGCTTCCCCGCTCTGCCACGCCGGAGGAGATCAAGCGGGCGTTCCGCCAGCTCGCGCGGGAACATCATCCCGACGTCAACGCGATCCCGAGCGGCGGGCCCTCTACGACCGCACCGGCCAGGTGGGCGCCCTGCGGGACCACGGGGGCAGCAATCCGTTCGGGGGCAGCCCGTTCGAGGACATCTTCGACATGTTCTTCGGCCGGGAGCGTCCGCAGGGCGGCGAGCCCGGGCCCGAGCGCGGCACCGACCTTCGGGTGGCGCTCGAGGTGACGCTGGCGGAGGCGGCGACCGGGGTGGAACGACGCATCGCGATTGCCCGGGAGGAGACGTGCCCGGTGTGCTTCGGCACCGGAGCCGAGAAGGGCAGCGCCCCCGAAACGTGCCCCACCTGCCGCGGAGCCGGTCAGGTTCGCTACAGCCGGCGCACCGCGTTCGGCTCGTTCTCCCAGGTCTCGACCTGCCCGCAGTGCGGGGGAGCCGCCAAGGTGATCCCGCATCCCTGCGTGGAGTGCCGGGGGAGCGGGCGGGCGCGGGCGAAGCGCGAGATCACGGTGAAGGTCCCCGCCGGGGTCGAGGAGGGAACCCGTCTGCGGCTCCCGGGGGAAGGGGAAGCCGGGATGCGCGGCGGGGAGCGCGGGGACCTGTATGTCGATCTGGCCATCGCGCCCCACGCCATCTTCTCCCGCCGCGGGCGCGACCTGCACTGCGAGGTGCCCGTCTCGATGGCCCAGGCCGCGCTCGGCGATGAGATCGATGTGCCCACCCTCGAGGGTCCGGTCCCGCTCGCGATTCCGCCGGGGCTCCAGCCCGGAGCCACGACCACGGTCCGGGGCAAAGGGATGCCGAGCCTCCGGGACGGGAGGGGCGACCTCATCGTGCACTTTCAGGTTGTGATTCCCGAGGAACTGACCAAGGAAGAGGAGCGGCTGCTGCTGCAGTTCGGCAAACTGCGCGGGGAAGACATCAAGCCCCAGAAAAAGACGCTGCTCGGAAAGTTCCGCTCCCGCCTCTCTTGAGGGTTCGGGGGGCCGCGCGACGGCGGCGCGGGGTGCCGCGCCGGCCCAGCCGCGCGGGGGCTACGCGCTGGGCGGAACTCCGCGTCATCACCTCTCCCGACGCTGCGGACGCGGTCGCGGCGATGCTGTGGGACCTCCGCGTCGGGGGCGTCGCCGAAGATCGGCTGTCGCCGGCTGCCGTCCGCCTGCGGTGCTACCTCCCGCCGTCGCGGGCGCGGGCGGTCGCGCTGCGCCTGCTGCGGGCCCGGGTGCGGGGACTCGCCCGGTACGGTCTCGATCCCGGCCGATCCTCGGTGACCTGCCGGACGGTCGAGATCGGCAAGTGGGCCCGGGCGTGGCGGAAGGCCGTGCGGCCCGTGCACCTCGGCCGGCTGATCATTGCCCCCACCTGGGTGCGCCTTCCCCCGCGCCCCGGCCGGATCGTCGTCCGGATCGATCCGGGGATGGCGTTCGGCAGCGGGGCGCATCCCAGCACGCGGCTGTGCCTTCGCGCCCTCCTCCGCTACCTTCGCCCCGCCGACCGCGCGCGCGGGACGGTCGCCGACGTCGGCACCGGTTCGGGCGTCCTCGCCATCGCCGCCGCGCGTCTCGGAGCCGCCCGCGTGCGGGCGCGGGACATCGATCCTGAGGCCGTGGCGATCGCCCGCGCGAACGTGCGGGCGAACGGCGTCGCCGGCAGGGTGTCGGTGGTCCGCGGCTCCGGGGTGGGAGATTCGCCGCTCCCGGCCACCCTCATCGTGGCCAACATCATCGCCGATACGATCATCCCGATGCTGCCCGAAGTCCGCGCACGGCTGGCGCCCGGAGGGGTCTTCATCGGCTCCGGCATCGTTGCGGACCGGTTGGATGAGGTCCTTGCCGCGGCCGGCGCCTGCGCGTTCCGGAGGGTGGAGGTCCTCGCCTCCGGGGAGTGGCGCGCCGTGGTCCTTGCCGCCCGTGATTCAGACCGCCGCCTTGAGGTTCATGGCCGGGCGTGTTAAGATGCTCACGGAAGCAGCCACGGTGAGGGCTGCCGAGGAATGCCGGCCACGAAGCCTTCGGGGGGCGGACCGTCCTGCCGGGGGCTTCACCATTTTCTGGAAGGAGCAGGCGCATGAACGCCAGTCGAAACCCGATCGAAGCGTGGAGTAGCGACCCCTCGCCGGGGCCACGCAAACGGATCGCCCTCGTGGCGCACGACGAGAAGAAGAACGATCTCCTGGAATGGGCCCGGTTCAACAGGCTCTTACTGCAACACCACGACCTGTACGCCACGGACTCCACGGGCCGGCTGCTGGAACGCGAACTCGGTATCGAGGTCACGAAGCTGCACAGCGGACCGTTGGGCGGGGATCAGCAGATCGGCGCGAAGATCGCGACGGGGGAGATCGATTTCCTCGTGTTCTTCTGGGACCCGCTGCAGTCGCACCCCCACGATCCCGACGTGCGCGCGCTGTTGCGGGTGGCGGTCGTTTGGAACGTCCCGGTCGCGTGCAATCGCGCCTCCGCCGATTTCATGATTTCGTCTCCGCTGATGCGCGAGCCCTACCAGCGGATCATTCCGCCGCACGAGCGTGCAGCCGTGGACTAGCGGATTCGCCCGCTCTGGTTCAGATGGATTTCACACCAGTGCGCGTAGCTGTCCTTGAGCTCCATCGCCACGTTTCCTGAGGAAGACGACCATCCCCGCCCGCATTCGTTTTGGCCGTACTCGAATCCGTTCGGCAGGACGATCCCCACCCGGTGCTCCTTGCCCGTCACCGGGTTGAGGATCGGCTGGCCGCGCCCCGCGGCGGCGCTTCCCGCCTTGCAGTTCGCCGTCCGGGCGCTCATGTCCAGATCGATCGTGATGTCCGCGTAAATCGGGTCGTGGATTTTCTCGCACATGGCCGCATAAACGGCAAAGTGGGTCACCAGGCCGTCGGTTTCCTTCCCGGTCATGATGCTGAGGATCGCCTGCCGCTGCGCGTCATTCGCCCGCGTGTCGATGATGGGCTGCATGGTCCCCTTCCCCTGATGAACGGCGCCGGGCCACGCGGCGGCGAACGCCAGGCTCAGCCCATCGAGCCGCGTGGCGCCGAAGGAACCCTTGTCGATCTTGAGAAAGATGACCGCTGTGCAGTTGCCGTAGGTCGGCAGGGCGTTGAACTGACATGGACACCCGTAGGCGCAGTTGCAGTTGGCAAACTCTTTTCCGTGAATCTCCCACTTGACCACAACGCGTCCTCCCTATCTCCCGCGCCGGCCTTTCCGGCGCGCGGTCGCTGTCCTTCCGGGCCCGCCTGCGGCGCAAAGCCGATCGATGCGTGGAGTAGAGCAACGGGACGGTGAGACGCTTCACTGCTGATTCGCCCGCGCTCCCTGCGCCTCCTACCACGAGGGCGCCGGGGGCGTGCGATGCCCCCCGGATCGCCCCTTGCAATTCCCTGCGGACGCGCTACAATGGGGAATCGAAGCGGACCATTAACGATCTCCGGGAGGGATCGATGGGACGCGCGGAACTCGCGTGTGATTTCGGGGAGCCTGCCGGGCTCCCTTTTGCTTGTCCCGCAACGCCTCTCGGCCGCCCGTCGCCCGGGCCGGCCCGCCCCGGGCGTCAGCCGGCCCGTTCCGGCGGCGCGGCCCACTTGCATTTTTATGAAGCAACTCTGTATAATTATGTATACCCGCGGCGGGCGCCCCACTACCGCGGCCGGGGGAGGGCGGCGTGCGAGCCAGGATTGCACTAGAGGACGGGTTGGTGCTCGCCGGCCGGGCCATCGGCGAGGCGGGATGCGCCGGGGGGGAGGTCGTCTTCACCACGGCGATGACGGGCTACCAGGAGGTCCTCTCCGATCCGTCCTACGAGGGGCAGATCGTCACCATGGCCTACCCGCTGATCGGCAACTACGGGGTGAACGGGGAGGCCTGGGAGTCGTCGCGGCCCCACGTGGCGGGGTTCGTGGTGGGGGAGGCCGCCGGCCGGCCCAACCACTGGCGCTCGGAAGGCAGCCTCACGACGTTGCTGGCCCGCTGCGAGGTGGTGGGGATCGCGGGCGTGGATACGCGGTGCCTCGTGCGCCACCTGCGGACCCATGGTCTCCAGCGCGGGGTGGTCTCCAGCGAAGACGCCCCTGACGCAGACCTGGTGGCCCGCGCCCGGGCGCTGCCGGACATCGGCACGCTGGATCTCGTCGGCCGGGTGTCCACGCCGCGCGTCCAGCGCCACATCGGCTCGGGTCCCCGGGTGGCGGTCCTTGACTGCGGGGTGAAGTGGGGGATCGTCGAGAACCTGCGCCGCCGGGGGTGCGACACCTGGGTGCTCCCGCACCGGACTTCAGCCGAGGAGATCCTCGACCTCCGGCCGGCCGGGCTCGTGCTCTCGCCCGGCCCGGGCGATCCCAAGATGCTCGCGCACCAGGTCGCCCAGGTGCGGCGCCTGTGGGAGCGGCTGCCGATCTTCGGGATCTGCCTCGGCCATCAACTCATCGGCCGCGCGGCGGGCGCGGAGACGTTCAAGCTGCCCTACGGGCACCGGGGGAGCAATCAGCCCGTCAAGGATCTGGAGCGGGGCCGCGTCTGCGTCACGACGCAGAACCACGGCTACGCGGTGGACGAGGCCGCGCTCGAGCCTGACGTGATCGTGACCCACCGCAACCTCAACGACGGCACCGTCGAAGGACTCCGCCACCGGCGCCTGCCGATCATCTCGGTGCAGTATCACCCCGAGGGCCGGCCGGGACCGCTCGATTCCGCGTACCTCTTCGAGCAGTGGATGTCGATGATCGCGCCCCCCGGCCATCCCGAGGCCGCGCACAGCGGCGCCGCGCTCGATGCCGCCCGCTGAGATCCGCAAGGTCTTGGTGATCGGCTCCGGGCCGATCATCATCGGGCAGGCCGCGGAGTTCGACTATTCCGGCAGCCAGGCGTGCCGGTCCCTCTCGGAAGAGGGCGTGGAGGTCGTGCTGGTCAACAGCAACCCCGCCACGATCATGACCGACGTGGACACCGCAGACCGCGTCTACATCGAACCGCTGACGGTCGACTTCCTGACGAGGATCCTGGAGCGGGAACGCCCCCAGGGCCTGCTCGCCACCCTCGGGGGCCAGACCGGCCTCAACCTCGCCGTGGCGCTGGCGGAGGCCGGCGTCCTCGACCGGCTGGAGGTCCGCCTGCTCGGGACGCCGCTCGACGCGATCCGGCGGGCGGAAGACCGCGAGCTGTTCCGGGATGCGATGGTCGCGTTCGGGGAGCCCGTTCCGGAGAGCGCGATCGCGCGTTCCGTGGCGGAGGCCCGCGCGTTCGCCGAGTCGGTCGGGTACCCGGTGGTCGTCCGGCCCGCCTACACCCTGGGCGGCACCGGCGGCGGGATCGCGCCCGACCGGGAGGCGCTCGAGCAGATCGCATCGCTGGGGCTGACCGCCAGCCGGATCGGGCAGGTGCTGGTGGAGCGATCGCTCGCCGGCTGGAAAGAGATCGAGTACGAGGTCATGCGCGACCGCCTGGACACCTGCATCACCGTCTGCAACATGGAGAACCTGGACCCGATGGGGGTGCACACCGGGGACAGCATCGTCATCGCGCCGAGCCAGACGCTGAGCGACCGGGAGTACCAGATGCTCCGCACCGCCGGCCTGCGGATCATCCGCGGGCTCGGCATCGAGGGCGGGTGTAATATCCAATACGCCCTCGACCCTCATAGCGAGCGTTACTACGTCATCGAGGTCAACCCGCGGGTGAGCCGGTCCAGCGCGCTGGCCAGCAAGGCCACCGGGTACCCGATCGCGCGGGTGGCGGCGAAGATCGCCTTGGGGCGCACGCTCGACGAGATTCCGAACGCGGTGACCGGGAAGACCTGCGCCAGCTTCGAGCCCGCGCTGGACTATGTGGTGCTGAAGATTCCGCGCTGGCCCTTCGACAAGTTTGCCGGCGTCGACCGCCGGCTGGGCACCCAGATGAAGGCCACCGGCGAGGCGATGGCCATCGGGCGCTCGGTGGAGGAAGCCCTGCTCAAAGCGCTGCGGTCCCTGGACCTCGGGACCGACGGACTCCGCTACGCGCCCGCTCCGGGGTGGTCCGCGGACGACGTCCGCCGGCGGATTGAGGTCCCCTGCGACGAGCGCCTCTTCGCGATCGCGGAGGGCCTGCGCCGCGGGATGATCCCCCAGGAGATCGCGGACCTCTCGGGGATCGACCTGTTCTTCGTCCACAAGATCGCGGGCCTCGTGGCCATGGAAGAGCTCCTCCGCGGCCGCCGGGACGCCGAGACCCTCCGCGAGGCCAAGAGCCTGGGGTTCTCCGATCCGACGATCGCCATCCTCTGGGGGACGACCGCGGACGCGGTCCGGGAGGCCCGCGCCGGGGCCGGGATCCGCCCGGTCTACAAGGTGGTCGACACCTGCGCTGGCGAGTTTCCCGCGGTCACGCCGTACTATTACTCGACGTACGCGGTGGAGGACGAAGTCCCCGAGCGACGGGGCGCCCGCGTCCTCGTCCTGGGGTCCGGCCCGATCCGGATCGGCCAGGGCATCGAGTTCGACTACTCGAGCGTGCACGCCGTGAAGGCGCTCCGGGCCGAGGGCCGGGACGCCATTCTCATCAACAACAACCCGGAGACGGTGAGCACCGACTTCGACGTGGCCAACCGTCTTTACATCGAACCCCTGACGCTCGAGGACGTCCTGCACGTCGTCGACCGCGAAGCGGTCGAGGGAGTCCTCGTGCAGGTGGGCGGCCAGACCGCGCTCAACCTCGCCGGGCCCCTGGCCCGGGCCGGGGTGCGCCTGTTGGGCACCGCGGTCGAGCACATCGATATTTCCGAGGACCGGGAGAAATTCTACGCGCTCCTCCACACCCTGGAGATTCCGCATCCCCCGGGCGGCGCGGCGCGCTCGGTCGAGGAGTGGGCGGCGGTGGCGGCGCGGCTGGGGTATCCGCTCCTCGTGCGCCCGTCGTACGTCCTGGGCGGCCGGGGGATGCAGATCGTCGCCGGCCGGGAGGAGCTCATCCACTAC